>JBDNGV010000141.1:0-28315 GCA_041689125.1 Daejeonella sp. | reverse complement strand
TCGGGGTCGATTTTTCAGCGAAATCTGATCGTCTATAAATATACGACCATCGGGGTCGAAATATAAAATCTTTATCGGACACTAGTCACTCTCCATTGTCAACTTCTCTTAATTGCTTCTTTCAGAAAAAATCCTGAAAGTCCGGAAAATCCGGATGCTAGACCACCGATGATTCCGCTAAGCAGCAAAACAATTATCCAATTGAATGAGCTTTCCGGAAGTTTTAACATGCTACCAACTCTATTGGCTAAGATATTTTCATTAGGGATGGTATGAATTAATCCCATAATAATCCATAAAAGGAATATGGCCAGAAATGCTGAGCCGAATGCCTGTTTGCCGGAGCGTGCCATCCAGAAAGAAAGGCCAAAAGCAATTGGTGCAATGATCCACCAAGGTAGAAAAAATTGCAAAACCAGAGAAACTATAGCGATGATAAGTATTAACATGTTTTTTTGTTTAAGATTTTAGCCAATTTATTTTTTATTTAGTTTCCAAGACGAAATGATGCGTTTTGACTTCTCATCTTTAGCCTTCAGGAAAACGAGTTCATTTAGTTTGCCTTCCGACCAGGTATCGATCATATCATCATAATAATGACTCCCCGGATTCCCTGATTCACC
Organism: Daejeonella sp.; assembly: GCA_041689125.1. Lineage (GTDB taxonomy): Bacteria > Bacteroidota > Bacteroidia > Sphingobacteriales > Sphingobacteriaceae > Daejeonella. Next base: position 27,692 of record JBDNGV010000141.1, on the reverse strand, counting down.
ACCCGGAAATACTCCATAGGCTTTTACATCTTTACCGAGTGCTACAATCATTCGCCACGAAGGGCCATTACTTTCACTTACTGCGTTGACCGATGTTTTTGATCCTCCATTGTAGAGAATTTTCGATCCAAATCCTGCCACTTTTGCCAGATGGGGAACATGAGTCTTTTTTAGGTTAGCCCAGGCCCAGTCCTTATCTAAAGGTCCAAATTTGCGCTGAAGACTGTCGATTGCAAATTTAAATGAAGCATTGACCAAGTCAGCACGGGTTTCTTTTTTAGCAGAATGGACATTATCCCACCATGCCGCATTAGGCTCATTTAGAAGCAGTTGTACATTCCTGTCGCGCGAAGGATATCGCATTGGTGTTTTGGGATCTCCAAAATCATCCTGCCAAATTTGAAGCCCTAAGTTTTTGTGCCAGAGTTCGAATATACTGGCTCCTATTTCATCAGCATCAAAAAATTTATTCCATTTGCTGACCATATTAAATCCTTCACGTTCGCTGGCATCCAGTTTCTCTGAATCCACTAGGCTGACCAGTGTCGATAAAATATTTTCTGCAAGGATACTGTAATTATCGTTCTGCAAGTTTTGAAGGCTATCGACATTTGCCTGGGTCATAACTGAGAGCCTCTTGTTGATGCGGTGTGAACGTTCATATCCTGAATATTCCCAGTTAAGATAATATGGATAGCTCTGATCTGATGGAAACTGATTTGCTGAGCTTACAAAATTTCGTTCAGGGTTCTTTACAGTAGGGTTATGTTCAGCAGGAATCCTCCCTTTCCAATCATTGGCAGGATTACTTCCATCAAGTAAAAATTTACCTTGCCCCTTCCATTTTAATGGAAAATACCCATTAGGGGTAATTGCAATATCATTTTCAAGGCTAGCAAAAACGAAATTTTGGGCAGGAGCCGAAAAATAGGTAAGCGCTTTACGATAGTCATCGTAGTTTTTTGCCTTGTTAAGAGTAATGAATGTTTTCACATCATTCGAACCAATATGAGCCACCCATTTTAGGGCATGGCCGCTAGGAATATTATTAATCTTTGAAAAATTAGTCGGCATTTGTTCGCTGGTGTAAACTATTGGGCCATGATGAGTATACAATACCGTATCTGTCAATGTTTGACCGTTGCTGATCTTTATATTCTCGATTCGCTGCTTTACAGGATTCCATTTGTTATCATACCAATATTCCTTTTTTGAGGCGTCTTTAAACTTAATATTATACCAGTCCAGAACATCGGCACCAACATTAGTTACTCCCCAGGCTACATTTTGGTTAAAGCCAATGATAATTCCTGGTGAACCCGGAATGGAAACCCCATAGGCATTTACATTAGTCGATGCAAGTTGGATCTGATACCAAATAGCAGGTAAGGTAAGATCTAAATGTGGATCATTCGAAAGTAAAGGAAAACCGCTAGCAGTTTTTTTACCTGAAAGTGCCCAGTTGTTACTTCCTATACCTTCTTCAATTTCTCTGGTTTTTATGTTGAAACTGGTTTTATTGTTATTAAAATCAGGGATTTGAGGGATATTAACCGGGGCAAAATTCCACTTTGTTCCCACAGGTATAATCGGATCCTCTCTGAAGGGATAATCTGGAAAAAGATCTTTGGTTATCTCCGGACCATATTTCTGAAGAATATTAGTCATGTAGAATTCATTGGAACCTCCGGCAAGAGTTGCTGACATTAGTTTCAATAATAAGGCTGAGTAAAGTGGTTTCCATTCTTCAGGTTCATAATTCAAAATCTTAAATTCGATTGGATAATCTGCAGGTTTTAAAGAATGGATATAAGCGTTCACACCAGCTGAATAGGCATTCATTATTGCTCTGATCTCAGGATCTTTCATCGTTACTTCGACCATATTCTCAGCGCCGAAACTCATTCCCATGCGGCGCTGGTAGCGGTCAAGTTCAATTGCCTTTGGACCAACAACCTCTGAAAGTCGTCCGGCAGCAAAGCGCGTCTGGAAATCCATCTGCCATAGCCTATCTTTTGCGGTGATATATCCCTGAGCAAAATACAGGTCGTGATCATTATTTGCGAAAATATGAGGGATCATCTGATCATCAAAGTGGATTTCAACCTTTCCGTTTAAGCCTTCAATTGTTAAATTCTTTTCAAGATCCTGTACTTTACTTTCTGCATTAGCCCAAAAGCCATTGAATGGATCAAGGAATCTGGCAAGAGGAGGAATGTCGCTAAATTTACTATTAAGTGCATAGACTAAAGCCAATGCGAAAAGACCTGAAATGGCAGCTTTAAATATTTTCATGGATTATATTAAAAGAATAAATATGTTAAAAATTAATAATTAATTAAAATTTTGTTTGCTTTAATGCAATTTTAAAATAGTCTGAAATCTTTGATATTGGGGTATAAAGCAAGTATTTTGCTATGCAAGCATAAAATAAAATTAAAATCCTTTGTTTGAATTAAAATATTTACAGTATTTTGTATAGCCAAAATGTATTTAACCAAAATTAATTTGAGAATTATGAACAGAAGTATTACTCGTTTAGCCTGTTTTTTAGCACTGCTTACACTGACCATTCCAATGGCCTTTGCTCAAAGCATTACTATTTCGGGAACTGTCACCGACAAACAAACAAAAGAAACCTTACCAGGGGTTTCCATCAATGTGAAAGGCAAGTCAACTGGGGCATCAACAAATTCTGATGGTAAGTTTACTTTCAGTACTTCTCAGAGTCCCCCCTTTACAATTATAATCAGTTATCTTGGTTATAAATCTATTGAGCAGGAAGTAAAATCTTCTGCTTCTGATTTAGTATTTGCAATGGAGTCGCAGTCGATTCTCGGACAAGAGGTTGTAGTTGCTGCCTCACGTACACCGGAGCGGATTTTGGAATCTCCGGTTTCAATTGAACGATTAGGACAAGCGGCCATTCGTGAAACTGCATCGGCAACTTTCTATGACGCATTGAATAACCTGAAAGGCGTTGAGATGAGTGCACAGAGTCTAACTTTTAAATCGATCAATACCAGAGGGTTTAATGCCAATGGTAATGTCCGTTTTAATCAATATATCGATGGTATGGATAATCAAGCTCCCGGACTGAATTTTTCAGTTGGTAACATCATCGGAATTTCTGAACTAGATGTTGACAATGTTGAGCTTCTTCCCGGGGCTTCTTCTGCCTTATATGGTGCAGGTGGTATCAATGGAACAATGTTAATGACATCTAAAAATCCATTTACCTCAGAAGGCGTTAGCTTTTCACTCAAAAGGGGGATAAACCACGTAAATGATCCTTTAAGGCCTACTCAGCCATTTGAAGAAGCAGGAATAAGAGTTGCCAAAGCATGGAATAAATTTGCCTTTAAGACTACTGTTTCGTTCTTACAAGCTGACGATTGGCAAGCATCCAACTTTTCTAATTTTGACCGTACTGCAAGAACCGTTAAAAACGGTAACCGGAGTACTGATCCTAATTATGATGGTGTCAATAGCTATGGTGATGAAGTAAGTCAAAATATGAGAATTATTGCAAACTCTGTTCAATCGGCAACTAATGCCGGTGTAGCTGCAGCAACTGGTGGTGCCATCCCTAATATTATCGGGATGATCAATGCCTCCCTTCCTCCAACGGCTACCCCTGCGCAGATAGGTGGATTTTTGAGTGCTTTTCCGGCAGCATTAAGACCTACCATTCAAAATGTTTTACCATTCAACTTCGGTTTGAGAGCAGGAATCATACCTGATCAGGCTGTTTCAAGGACAGGGTATAATGAGGCTAATCTTGTTGATTATAATACCAATTCATTGAAAACATCAACCTCATTGCATTACAAATTGAGTAATACTGTTCAAGCGGTATTTCAAGCCAATTGGGGTTCCGGTACTACAGTTTACACTGGTTCAGATCGATATTCACTGCGTAATTTCAGTATTGGGCAATACAAACTGGAGTTAAAAGGTCAGGACTTTATGGTCCGCGGTTATACCACTCAAGAGCGTTCCGGAGATTCTTATATTTCTTCTATTCTTGGAAGTTATATCAATGAAACATCAAAAGCAAGTACGACGTGGTTTCCTCAATATATCGGAAATTATGTGGGAGCCCGTTCTGCCGGTCTACCTGATGCTCAGGCTCATACAGCGGCACGTTCTGTTGCTGATCAGGGTAGATTTGAACCCGGTTCTGCACAGTTTGCAGCTGCTAAAGACAAAATTATGAACACAACGATCAGTGCAGGTTTGGGTGCTAGATTTGATGATAAAAGTAACCTTTATCATTATGAAGGCATGTATAATTTTACTAATGCTTTGAAAGGTGCTGTTGATCTTCAGGTTGGAGCTTCACTCAGAAGATATGACTTGAATTCTGCAGGAACAGTCTTTGATGACCTTAACCGCACCATTGATATTGATGAACAGGGTGCATTTATTCAAATGGGTAAAAAATTAGGCGAATCATTCAAGCTTGCTGTTTCTGGCCGTTATGATAAAAATATGAATTTTGAGGGCCAATTTACGCCAAGAATTAGCGGTGTATATACAGTGGCTCCAAATAATAATATCAGATTATCATACCAAACCGGTTTTCGTAATCCAACCACACAAAACCAGTATATCGATCTTTCTGTGGGTGGCGGATCAACCCGTTTAATTGGTGGTTTGCCTGAGATGGTTCAGAAGTATAATTTATTTAATAATAAACCATTTACAGATGTCAGCTACAGGAATTTCCTAGCTTCTGCTGCTGCGGGTGCGGCAAACCCCGCTTTGCTACAGGGATATACATTTGATCCTAACGGCGTAAGGCCTGAAAGTGTTCAGGCATACGAGCTTGGTTATAAAGGATTACTTGGAAGTAACGTTTTGATTGATGCATATGGATATTATAATACTTACAGGGATTTCATCACTGCCATTGAGGTATTCCAACGAAATGGAACTGCATTTACCAAGTTTGGTGTACCCGTAAATGCTGTCGATGATGTTTCTGCATATGGAATGGCCCTCGGTCTGGATTATTTAATCGGAAAATTTAATCTGAATGGTAATGTTTCTTACAACCAGATTGGGAATCTTCCTACTACATACGTAAATGATTTTAACACTCCTACAGTTCGCTATAACTTAGGAATCAGTAATGCCAATGTTGCTAAGAATGTCGGTATGAATGTTTCTTACCGTTGGCAGGATTCATTCTATTGGGCATCAGCTTTCGCATCTGGAGCAGTTCCATCTTTTGGAACTGTAGATGCACAAGTCAATTTAAAAATCCCTTCAGTAAGAGGTATGATCAAGTTCGGAGCATCAAATATCTTCAATAAATACTTTATCACATCTTATGGAAATCCTGAGATGGGTGGTATGTACTATGTTGGATTCACAATTAATCAATAAGTACAAATTAGTTATCCGTATTCTATAGGAATCGGAGCCGAAAAATATATACTAACCAATTATAAGTCTCGTTCCAGGCATTGGAGCGGGACTTATTTGTATAGATATTATGGCAGATTCGATTTTTATTTCTAACTATGTGGCGGAGGATTAATTTGTTGCAGTATGCCTCTATTTCTTGCTGCAAAACTTTTCCATGGGATTATTTAATAATCTCAGTAAAAGGTCGCTTATTAAATAAAAAAGAATAAATATATGGAAGTTAGTAAGGATTCCTTATCTACGATTTTGGATGTCAATGAACTTGAAGATGATATTCAACACGTAAATAATCCGATTGTGGGGCTTGAGCCCATCGTTAAAAAATATCTGGCATCCGTAAAGGATTACAGACAGGAGGGAAATAGTTTTTACTTTTCCGATGGAAATGCGCAGGTAGAAGTACGTGTAGTCAGTGATGAAATAATAAGAGTCAGACTTGCTCCACAGGGGGTCTTTTTGGAAGAGTTTTCCTACGCTCTCAGTCATTCTGAACAAAAAATTACAGTTTTTGAATGTGTTGAGGATGACCAGACTTACAGTGTTCAAACTAATACTGTTGCCTGTGTAATTAATAAGAGTAATTTTTTAATTTCATTTGAGGATATTCAAGGCCATCTTATCAATCGGGATCTGAGTGCGATGCATTGGGAGGAGAATGTAGATTTTGGTGGATATTATGTATATGCCACTAAAAAATGCAACGAGGAAGAAAGTTTTTTTGGATTAGGCGACAAGTCTAGCGATTTCAATCTACGCGGAAATCGGTACTTGAATTGGAATACCGATGCCTATTCTTTCGGGAAGGGGCAGGACCCCCTATACAGGACTATTCCATTTTATATGGGTATAAATGAGGGGATCAGCTATGGGATATTTTTTGATAATACATTCAAAAGTCATTTTGATTTTGCCTGCCAAGATAAGGATAAAGTAAGTTTCTGGGCTGATGGTGGAGAGATGCAGTATTATTATATCCATGGCCCGCATATGATGGACGTATTAAAACGCTACCATAGTCTCACAGGAACTCATCAGATGCCCGCAAAATGGACATTGGGGTTTCATCAGTGCCGATGGAGTTATTATCCTGAAAAGAAGGTAAAAGATATTGCCCGTAATTTCCGTGAGCGGAAAATTCCTTGTGATGCCATCTATCTCGACATAGATTATATGGATGGATATCGCTGCTTTACCTGGAACAGAAAATATTTCCCTGATCCTGCGCGTATGATGAAGGAATTGGCTGCTGATGGGTTCAAGACGGTGGTCATTATTGATCCCGGAATCAGGGTTGATGAGAACTACACGATTTTTAAGGAAGGAAAGCAAAATAATTATTTTTGCAGACGTTGCGATGATTATTTTATGGAGGGGCATGTATGGCCTGGAAGATGTCAATTCCCCGACTTTACAAACCCTAAAGTACGCGACTGGTGGGGAGGCCTATTCAAAGAGCTTGTTGATGCTGGTGTAGCTGGAGTCTGGAACGATATGAATGAGCCTGCTGTTTTTGGTTCAGGTACCTTCCCGGTAGACGTACGCCATAATTATGATGGTTTTCATGGTTCACATCGAAAAGCCCATAATGTATATGGGATGCAGATGGTGCGATCTACTTATGAAGGCCTTAAAAAACTTCAAAAGAACAAAAGACCCTTCACTATCACCAGAGCAGGTTATTCAGGTGTTCAGCGCTATGCTACCTTGTGGACAGGAGACAATGTAGCTTCTTGGGAACATCTTAAAATAGGTATCATACAATGCCAGCGTTTATCAGTATCAGGTATCTCTTTCTGCGGTACAGATATTGGAGGCTTCAGTGGAGAACCTGATGGCGAGTTATTTACACGCTGGATACAGATGGGAGTGTTTTCACCATTCATGCGCGCACATTCTGCGGGAGATACCGCAGAGCGTGAACCATGGAGCTTCGGGCGGGAGTATGAAGATATTAACCGCAAATTTATTGAACTTAGGTATAGATTACTTCCTTACATTTATTCAACTTTCTGGGAGCATTACAAGCATAGTTTTCCTATTCTCAGACCATTAGTAATGCAGGAACAAGAAAATATTCTCACGCACAGTATACAGGATATATTTACTTTTGGTGATAAGATATTAGTCGCACCGGTTAGTGATCCTGGTGCCACCAGCAAAAATGTGTATTTGCCTGCCGGCAAATGGTATGATTACTGGACACATGAATCCTTTGTTGGTGGGCAGGAACATTTAGTCCTTGCACCTATTGATTCTATGCCAATATTTGTAAAAGCAGGTTCTGTAATTCCGGAATCACCTCTGATGCAGTATGTGGGTGAGTATGAAGTTGATGAACTGATCTTTCAGATCTATTACTCTGACTATGAAGTGAATTCTTTTTATTTTGAGGATCACGATGATACCTTTGCTTTCGAACAGAACATTTACCTTGAGAAAAAGTATGTGGTGAACGGAGATCACCGATCCATGACGATTGTTCAAACTGTAGAGGGTTTATTCACACCTCGTTACGAAACCTATGACCTGAAGATTATTGGCTTGCCTTTTGCACCTGCCAAAGTAATAATCGATGGAAAGGAATTTATTGATGATCTGGAATTTGATGATTTGAAGCGCGTTAGAATTAAGTCGAATAAGAATTTCAAACGTATAGAAATCCTTGCCTAATCATTAATGAAATAATAGCTAGATTCATGTAGTGGATAAACTTTCATTATGCCAAAAAAAGCTAATACTATTCCAGCTGTAAAAGTAGAATCTATAGCTCCGGACTTATGGTGCTCCCGTTTTTCAGATTTTGATATAAGTCTTTTCAAATCGGGAAAACATTATAAGTTATATGAGAAATTTGGTTCCCACGTTGTTGAACAAGGCGGAGTTTCGGGCACTTATTTTGCAGTTTGGGCCCCAAATGCGCGCCAGGTTTTTGTTGAGGGCAATTTTAACGGATGGAACAAGGCTTCACATCCCATGAAGGTAAGGTGGGATGAATCCGGGATATGGGAGAGCTTTATTCCAGGAATTGGGAATGCTGAAGTTTATAAGTATTACATTCAGTCAAATTCAGGTGATAATCTGGAGAAAGCTGATCCTTTTGCATTAAGATGGGAGGAGCCTCCTTCCACGGCTTCTATAGTTTGGGATACCTGGTACGAATGGAATGATGGTGCATGGATGAGATCAAGGTTCGAGATTAATGCACTGAATAAGCCTATGTCAGTCTATGAAATGCATTTCGGTTCTTGGGCCCGCAGTACTGAATCTCCCGATGAGTTTTTAAGTTATCGCCAAATGGCTGAGAAGCTTATCCCATACCTTTTGGAAACAGGATTCACACATGTTGAATTCCTGCCATTAATGGAACATCCTTTCTATCCATCTTGGGGTTATCAGATTACTGGATATTTTGCTGCAACTTCAAGGTATGGAACACCACAGGATCTGATGTTTCTTGTTGAACAAGTGCATGAAGCCGGTATAGGCGTAATTTTCGATTGGGTACCTTCTCATTTTCCTGGTGATGAACATGGCCTTTATCTTTTTGATGGAACTCATTTATATGAACATGAGGATATGAAGAAGGGCTTCCATCCCGACTGGAAATCTTATATATTCAACTATGGCAGGAACGAAGTAAAGTCATTTCTGATCAGCAATGCCATATTTTGGCTTGACCGTTATCATGCAGATGGCTTGCGAGTAGATGCTGTAGCTTCTATGTTATACCTTGACTATTCTAGAAAAGAGGGTGAGTGGATACCTAATGAGGAGGGTGGACGTGAAAACTTGGAGGCCATTAGCTTCATAAGAGAATTCAATGAAGCTGTTTATTCTCATTTTCCAGATGTTCAAACCATTGCAGAAGAATCTACTGCTTTCAGCGGAGTAAGCAGACCTACTTTTATTGGTGGATTGGGATTTGGGATGAAATGGATGATGGGTTGGATGCATGATACCCTCGATTATTTCGGGAAGGATCCTATTCATAGGAAATATAACCACCAGGGGATAACTTTTAGCACCGTTTATGCCTTCACTGAGAATTTCATGCTCCCCTTTTCCCATGATGAAGTGGTTCATGGCAAGGGATCTATACTTGATAGAATGCCAGGTGATGAATGGCAGAAGTTTGCTAATTTAAGGTTATTGTACCTGTATATGTTCACTCACCCGGGCACAAAATGCCTTTTTATGGGAAATGAGTTTGCACAATCTGCTGAGTGGAATTTCAATCAATCTCTCGATTGGCATTTATTGGAATATGCTCCGCATCAAGGTATAAAAGAGACAATAACTTCACTGAATAAGTTGTACAGATCAGAACCTGCTTTGTATGAAAAGAGTTTTGAGTCTGCAGGATTTGAATGGATTGAAGGTGGCGATTCTGAAAATTCAGTTCTGGTCTATTCAAGGAAGGGCAATGATCCCTCTAATGATCTTCTGATAGTTCTGAACATGACACCGGTGCCAAGAAAGGCATGGCGTATCGGACTACCTGAAGAGGGTAAATGGAAACTAATTCTGAATTCGGATGATGTACATTTTTATGGATCAGGATTATTCACAGATCAAAATGTTATTTCAGAAGAGATTTTTTGGCATGGCAAGCCACAATCAGGCTTAATGAACTTACCACCTCTGGCTGGTTTGGTGTTGAAGCGGGCAAATTAATAATTTAGGGGTTGATCTTTCCGGTCACCTGATCCATCATTTCCATCACAACTACGGCTTCAGATGCAGAGCAAGGATTCGGCCCTTTATCCAGAAAATAGTTTACAACCTGTTCGATCATTGGCTGCTGAACATGTTGAATTGGATCGAAACTAAGTTCTTTAGTTTGCCCTTCAAGTATTAGCTGACATCCATCGGTAAAAATTGGGAAACGGAGTATTCCCTTTGTTCCTTTAATTTCACATAAATCGAGTTCCTTATCCTGCGTTACAGTATAATCCCATATGCCATTGAATGTCACATTACTCCCAAAAATAATATCTGCAGTTACGTAATCATCGGCCAGATAATTCTTAGCCTGGTTAGAGGAACTTCCATTTACTGATTTTGGCTCACCTAAAAAATATAGCATCAGATCAAGCTGGTGAGGGGCAAGATCATAAAATAAACCACCTCCCGAAATTAATGGATTTACTCTCCATGTATCTGCTATGTCCTTAGTTGGTGCCTGAAATAAACGGATTTCTGCAGATAAGATGTCACCGAGAATATTATTACGGATCAGTTGTCGGATTTCTAAAAACTTAGGTTGAGCTCTTCGGTAATGTGCAATACTTAGCTTACATGAATATTTTTCTGATGCCTCAAGCATCCTTCGGGCTTCAGAAGAATTTAATGCCATTGGTTTTTCAACGTAAACCGGTTTGCCAGCCTTAAAAGCAGCAATAGTATATTCCTCGTGCGAATCGGGTGGGGTGGCAATATAAATGGCATTGATATCCTTGTCATTGATTAGCGCATCAGCATCAGAATACCATTTTTTTACTTGATGCCTGTTGGCATAATCTTCTGCCAGTAATTTATTCCGGCGCATAACAGCGATCAATTCAGAATTTGGAACTCTATTAAATGCCGGTCCGCTTTTAACTTCAGTTACATCGCCGCAACCGATTATACCCCATGTTATTTGATCCATTTTTGCCTAACGCTGACAGGGTTTTAAACCCTGTCAGCGTTACGAAATTAAAAATTAAAAATCAGAAAATCTGTATTCGGTTATTATCAATTATTAAACGGTAGCCATCAAAATAAAAAACCCTGCTTTAAACTTAAAACAGGGTCTAGAATAATAAAAAAGCTGTTCGGATATTATTTTACACTTGCGATGTGCTGAACTAGATCAATAAGCTTGTTGGAATACCCCCATTCATTATCATACCAAGCCACAACTTTTACGAAGTTATCATTCAGCGCAATACCTGCTTTTGCATCAAAAATAGAAGTGCGTGCATCTCCAAGGAAATCAGTTGAAACAACATCTTCTTCTGTGTATCCTAAAATTCCTTTTAATTCACCTTCTGATGCAACTTTCATTGCCATTTTGATCTGATCATATGTTGCAGGCTTGTTCAAGCGAACCGTAAGATCTACAACCGAAACATCTGCAACAGGGACACGGAATGACATTCCTGTTAATTTCCCTTTTAATTCAGGAATAACCAAGGTCACAGCTTTGGCAGCACCGGTTGAAGACGGAATGATATTCTGATAAGCACCTCTACCACCTCTCCAGTCTTTGGCTGATGGTCCATCAACAGTTTTCTGAGTAGCTGTGACGGCATGTACTGTAGTCATTAATCCTTCTAGAATACCAAACTCATCATTCAGTACTTTTGCCAAAGGGGCAAGGCAGTTAGTGGTACAAGATGCATTGGATACAATTGTTTGATCTGCTTTCAGGTCTTTATGATTGACCCCCATTACAAAAGTCGGGGTATCATCTTTTGCAGGAGCAGAAAGGACAACTTTCTTTGCACCGGCTTGAATATGCTTTTGTGCATCAACCTGAGTAAGAAATAAACCAGTCGATTCAATAATTACCTCAGCACCAACTTCATTCCATTTTAGGTTTGCAGGATCTTTTTCAGCAGTAACCCGGATAGTTTTTCCGTTTACTACCAAATGGCCACCTTCAACACTAATTGTTCCTTTGAACTTACCGTGGGTTGAATCATACTTGAGCATATAGGCCATATAATCTGGCTCAACTAGGTCGTTTATACCAACCACTTCAATACCTTCACGTTCAATTGCAGCTCTGAAAGCCAAACGGCCTATTCTGCCAAATCCATTGATTCCAATTTTCATTTGTTTATTTTTTTGTTTTTTAATGATGATGAAGTGATCATGATTGGATAATCATACCCCTGTAAGTTTTAGCAATGTTATGATGCTTTCTTTTTTTATTGTTTTAGCTAATGGTATCCTAAATAACAAACGGAATGCCAGAGATTTAATATTTAGGGCTCTGAAATGCACTTGTGGGGTTCATTTTAATTTTTGTTTAAATAATATTTTAACAAATTATATATTGGCTCTTTTGTAACAGAGCTGACTTTTAGGTTGTTATTATGTGCTGCTTGATGCAGATATTCCTGAAATCCTGCGGCTACCGTTCCAATTATGTGTAATGGAACACTTAGATGCTGTTCTTTGAGGGGTATAATGTAAGTTTGGAAATAACTATCAAAACCCTTAGTAACCAGCTTTTTTACAAAGTTATCCTCTTTGTTTTCCATCAGAAAATCAGCAAAGGAACTTAAAAACAAAGATGGTTGAGGCTGTCTGTACACTTTGTCGAGTATCTGAGTTCTGTCGAGGTCAAATTTCCTTTTGAATTTAAGTTCAAATTCCTCCGGAAGAAGGTCATTTAAATAGGACTTGAGTAATCTTCGTCCTAGCCAGTTGGACGAACCCTCATCACCCAAAATATAACCAAGGCCATAATTATTCTCTATTATTTTTTTACCATCAAAGTAAGCCGCATTTGAACCGCTTCCCATAATGCCCAGTATGCCTGGTTCATCACCACTCGCCGCAAGTGCCGCTGCTTTCAGGTCATGGTCTACAACAACTTTGCTGAATCTGAAGAAACTGCCAAGGGCATTGGAGACAATCTCCCTGCGCTCGTTTGATGATGCTCCTGCCCCAAAAAAATAAACCCATTTAATCTTTTCAGCATTGTTAATTAAGTGGATATTTTTATTCAGGAATTGTGTTATGTAGTTTTCATCATTAAAGAAAGGGTTAATTCCAGGAGTCTTGAACTCTGAAATCGTTCTTCCTTTTTCAGCCAATTTCCAATCGGCATGTCTTGATCCACTATAAACTACTGCAATCATATATCAAATAGATAATACACTCACCATTTCCATTAAATCATCCTCAAGTTTAAAATGAGTAAAATTTAATGCTTCCTCGAGGGGTGTCATGATAACTGCATTTCCCCGCAATCCTACCATTTGCCGGCTGTTGCCAGTTATTAATCCTTTCACTGCTGCAAATCCTAAGCGGCTTGCCAGCACCCGGTCAAAACTGCTCGGACTTCCCCCGCGTTGCAAGTGCCCTAATATAGTGACTTTGACGTCGTAAAAATCAAATTTTTCTGTTACACGTTTAGCAAGATGATATGCTCCACCACTTTTATCCCCCTCGGCAACAATTACAATACTGGATGTTTTTTTATTTCTGGCATCCAGCGACAACTTTTCAATGAGTTCATCTATTGCGGTTTCACGTTCAGGTAAAAGAACCGCCTCTGCTCCCCCTGCAATTCCTGTGCGTAAGGCAATGCATCCTGAATCGCGTCCCATTACCTCGACAAAAAACAGCCGGTTGTGGGATGCTGCTGTATCTCTGATTTTGTCAATAGCTTCAATAACCGTATTAGTTGCGGTGTCGAATCCCAGAGTAAAATCAGAACCATAAAGATCATTGTCTATTGTTCCGGGAATACACAAGATTGGAATACCGAAACGTGAAGAAAGGCGATCAGCACCTCTAGCAGTTCCATCGCCGCCTATGGCAATCAAAGCATCAATCCCTTTTGCTTTCAGATTATTGTAGGCCTTTTCTGTCCCTTCATCAGTCGTGAATTCCAAGCAGCGGGCTGTTTTAAGAATTGTACCGCCTAAATGAATAATATTTCCTACTGAACGGGCATCCATGTCCCAAAAATCACTATCCAACATTCCCTGATATCCCTTACGGATACCTACTACTTCAATGCCCATGAATACCGAAGTACGAACAACTGCTCTGATACAGGCATTCATTCCGGGTGCATCACCGCCTGAAGTAAAAACACCTATTTTTCTTATTCCTGACAAATTTGATAATGAATAATATGTACGAATATAATGTGTATTATTTACACTAAGTAATTTTTGAATATTTTTTCACACAGTTATGACTAAACCTTATATATTTAGTTTTTAAATTTTGCATTTTGAGAACAACCCTGCCTAAGTTCGATTCGGTATTTTCTATTGATTGTGTAATATTTGGTTTCGATGAAGGAGAATTGAAAATTCTTCTGATAGAAAGGAATGAAGAACCATTCAAAGACTGGTGGGCCTTGCCAGGATATATTGTTGAACAGGATGAAAGTATTGATGATGCTGCTGAACGGATTCTTTATGAACTAACCGGCCTCAGAGGTATTTATATGGATCAATTTTACACCTTTGGGGATGTAAATAGACATCCCCAAGGAAGGGTAATTACTGTAGCCTATTACGCAATGATCAGGTTAAATGGTAGTAAAGACTTAAAACCAATCAGTAATTATGCATCCAAAGCCGTTTGGATTCCAGTTAATGATCTCCCAAAATTGGCATTTGATCACGAGAAGATCTTTAACAATGGTTTTGATAAGATAAGGCACAAAATTAGTTATCAGCCAATAGCCTTTGAGCTTCTTCCCGAGAAATTTACCCTTACGCAGCTTCAGCACCTGTATGAAGTTATTTTAAATAAGAAACTGGACAAAAGAAATTTCAGGAAAAAGATGTTTAATTACGGGATTCTTAAAGAACTTGATGAGAAGCAGAAAGGTGTATCCTACAGAGCAGCCAAGCTCTATAAATTTGATAAGCGGAAATACGCTCGTCTATTTCAGAAGGAAATTACGTTTGGTAAATGATTGTGGATCAAGTCTACAACAATCCCTGATCAAGTCCAAAAAAGAAAGATTGTTTATTAATGAGTATGCTCCTTGCAAATTTCCTATTAAATTACGATTCAGGTTTTTTGGTTAATCTATGCCGGAATCCTTTTATTTACAAGCTTAAACCATAGTGGAGGAATCAATGCAGGTAATATCATACTGGCATAACCTCCCGGCAAAACCGGACTTTCAGAATATGATACCAATTGATTAAATGGCTTGGCAGCATGAAAATGATGGTCTGAATGACGGCTAAGGTCGATCAGCAGAAAGCGGCTTATTAGTTTATCACTCTGCCAAGAATTTTTTTCATTCACGCGTTCATTGTCTGGCCTGGTCAAACCATAATGTTCAATATAATTGGTATACTCAAGTAAAAGGTTAGCAAAAATTGCTTGGAGTAGAACTGCAAGGAAGACTTGCCAGCCCAAAAAAATCCCGCATAACGACAAGAAGATAACATATCCTAATATACAACTTATCATATAGTTGTTTAAGCCGTATTGAGCCAGATTTTTTACTATGCAGCGTTGTTTTTCAAGTTGCATGGATTGTCTCAACTGTCCGCCAATGGAACGGAAAACAAAATGATAATAGTTTTCCCCAAATTTTGCGGTTACCGGGTCTTGATTTGTACCAACATATTTATGATGAATACGCAAGTGATGAATATAGAAATAGGGATTAAAAACTGTAAATAAGAGAAAACGTCCGGCAAAATTCCAGACCTTTTGCTTTCGGTGAATCAATTCATGAGCTACAACGATGGCCAGCGTACCTGAGGAAGTCCCTGTTGAGATTGCAGCAGCAAATATCCAATAACCACTGATAATGCCGGTGAAAATACCATAAATGAGACTTAGAATTGCTGAAATTTGCCCAATAACCGACAAAAACATTAGGATATCAGGAAGTTCATCTTCTATCCAATCATCGTTTGTATGGTCTTCTGGAAGTAGTATCTCAGCAATTCCAAGAAATAAAATGGAGAAAGTAAAATTTAAAAGCGTAAGCCAACCGCCGGATAGATTTCCAAAAATGACCAATATTACTGGAATCAGATTTAAAAAATATTTATAGTTACGGAAAGATCTTCTACTTCTCTTAAGTTCAATATTCATTTTTAATTTTATGGTAGGCAGTGAACATAAAAATATAAATCACTGCTATTATATAGAAGACGAACTTCCTATATAAAGCGCACCTGCCATCATGGCAAGATCCTTTAACAAGCTTCCCATCCCATTCTGATCACCGCCCATAACCACAGGCAAATGTATTGTAAGTATAAATACCAGCATTAAAACACCTAATAAATAGCCTGCCAGCAGAACCGATTTGTTTATGATGAAACCCAAAGCAGCGAGTATTAATAAAACGCCGGTGACTTACACCCAGATTACACCGCCAAGAATATAGGACGGTACCATTCCCTGCATCTTGTCAGCAGCCATTAGATGCATTACTCCGAAAACTGCAAATGGGATTGCAAAAAGTACTCTTAATAAGCCTAGAGAAAGAATTGGATTCATTTTTTTAGGTTTAGGTTAAGAATTTGATTTATTTACTATACCTAATTTACTAATTATCAATGAATTTTTGTTTTTTATTCTTTCCTGAAAAAAGGATCATGAAAATTGCTCCGGAGGCTATTAATGCCCAGCCAATCCATCGATATTGAATCATTCTGCCTGCAACATCTGCCAATTTTTTCAGAGGAATGAAACTAAAATAATTACTTACTTTAAAATACACTGCCCCAAACGTAAAGGCCAGAACGAGGAGTAAAGTCCACCCGCAAAACCGCAGCAAACCTCTTTTATTACTTGCTGCAGCTATTAGAGAAAGAACAGCAAGAGAATAAACTGTTGAAGCAAGAACCGTATCAAGATCCCAGTAATTCCAATTTCCTATTATTGGGATATGCAGCATCGGCATCATTCCCCCGGCAATAACCAAAAGAGCACCAATAATTCCGATGTAGTTTTTAAAAGTCATAGTTTTAAAATTAACCTTTGAGAGCCGATTGAGGATTATTTCCTTCTGTCAACTCCATTTTTTCAGCAAAATGAGCACAATAATCTCGTAGATCCTCAACAATAGACTCTTCTCCCGTTGCTCTCAAAAAACTATCGCCCATAGTTTGTAAGGTTTCGTAAAAAAACCGCTTCATTTCATCAACCGGCATGTCTTTAGTCCAAAGGTCTATGCGCAATGAGTTCTTATAATTATGATCCCACAATGCAAGCATCATTGATTTAACAGGTAAGGCTTCTTTGTTCTGAGAGTCAGTTGATTCCCAAAGTATGTTTTCAGGTACGTTTTGCTCGTCTAGTTCAATGGTAAGTTTTATTTCGGCTTTTTTCATTATTGTTTGTAGGTTTTAAGTAATAAGTAATAAATTTTAGGTTATATCTTCTGTCTAAGAATGGGTGTCAAATCAGGAATCGTGTTTTATTTCTTTTTTATCTGTTACCTTGTAGAAGGATACTAATCCCAAATTTGTGTTTCATGTTTTTGTTCCGTGCCCCTATTTCCAATTGGACTATAATATCTACACATCAGGGATATCCTCAGTTAATGTTTACCAATTCTTTTTTGGATCAATAAATGTCAAATGAACTAATACTTAATCCTAATATCTCACTCTTATTTAATTCTCAAATGAAAATATACAATTTAATTAAAATCATCAAAACAGCCACAAAGATGAGAAATAGAAGTTCAATTAACCAAATGCGTTTTAGTTCAGGGATGAATCGTCGGAATATCTGATCTGTGATAAAGCTAAGAAAGAGCATAATAATTAAGGGGATGCTGCCTAACTTACGAAATCCGTTTTCATCGTGGAAAAGGAGCAGGTATGCAATGCTTGCCATTAAAAGGGAAGAAACGATATTTAGCGGGGTTAAACGCAACTTCATTTTTTCCGATCTTTTTTATGAACAGAGTCAAATTTGATACTTTTCTTTCTTCTGGCAGCACCTGGTTTGTTATTTCTGGCTTTCGCCTTAGGGTCTCCTTTTACTGATTTAACTGCTTTCGAATTCTTTGCCTTTTTCTCATGAAAGGCCCCTTTGAATTCCGGATCTTCCCTACGTTTTTGTAAATCAATTTCCCGGGCAATATGCTGACGTTCCTCATAAGGAGTATCATCAATAAATACATTTTCGGGCATTTCTGTTACCGGTATGGATTGCCGGATCAGCTTTTCAATCTTTTCAACATAATATTCCTCCGAAGGACTGCAAAAAGTGATTGCATCACCTGATTGAAGGGCCCGGCCAGTACGACCAATCCGGTGAACATAGTCTTCAATAATAATAGGAACATCAAAATTAATGACATGGCTTACATTACTGACATCCAGTCCACGAGAAGCCACATCAGTAGCAACTAGGATCCGTATTTCCCCATCCTTGAAGGCATTAATCGAGTTTATTCGCGTGTTTTGGCCTTTATTGGCATGAATAACCCTAACGTGGTCAACACCATAACGCCGTTCCAGAAAATGAAAAATATTATCTGCTACAGTCTTTGTTTTGCAGAAAATAATCAGTCGAGTAAAGTCTTCGGTATCTTTAAGCAGATGCTGCAGCAGGTTCAACTTGGTTTTTAAGTTGGGAACCTTATACAGAACCTGACTAACTGTTGCAGCAGGAGTTGCCTGCTCGGCTACCTCAATTACTGTGGGATGTTTTAGAAAATCCCCGGAAATCTTATGTACCAGTTCACTCATGGTAGCCGAAAATAGCAGGTTCTGACGTTTTCTTGGCACCACTTCCAGAATCCGGTGAATTGAACCGATAAAACCCATGTCCATCATTTTATCTGCCTCATCCATCACTAGGAATTTCAGATTCTGAGTATTAATGTTTCCTTCAAGATATAAATCCAAAAAGCGGCCTGGGGTCGTTATGATGATATCTACCCCTTTTTTCAATTCGGAAATTTGAGTCTTCGGGCCTAATCCACCATAAAGCACAACAGTTCGCAGATCAGTATATTTAGCGAAGGTTTTCACATTCTCTTCGATCTGCATAGCCAGTTCGCGGGTAGGAGCAATGATCAACGCTCTAGGATCATTACCCTGAGCATATTTCAACTTCATCAAGATAGGCAATACAAAAGCGGCTGTTTTGCCAGTTCCGGTTTGTGCAATTCCCATTATGTCTTGTCCAGATAAGATTGGCATGATTGCTTTTTCCTGTATCGGAGTGGGAAGGGTATAACCTGCATCCGCAACAGCATTCAGGATCTGCCTGTTCAGCTTAAAATCTTCGAAAGATAATGACATGTTGCAAAGGTAAGGGATAGTTTGTTAGTTGTTAGTTGTTAGTTTTTAGAAATGAAGATGTTTAATATTATGTTTATTTGTAACCATCTTGTATTCAACAAAGTAGAAAAACTCATCAAGATGTTTTTCAAAGAAATTTAAAAAATAAATCCGATAAATAATTTCAGATAGCAGATTCCCTAACAACTAATAATAAGCAGTAAACAATTAAACAAAATAATTCCCAAATTTGCGCTTCTATTTAAATCAAACACATAGAGTATGGCCTCAATAATAATCAAATCTGCAACAATTGTAAACGAAGGCCGGACATTTATTGGAGATGTTTTCATTAAAGACGGAATCATTGAACAGATTGGTTCAAGCCTCAATATTGAGGCAGATAAAGTGATAAATGCTGAGGGACTGCATCTTTTCCCTGGTTGCATTGATGATCAGGTCCATTTTAGAGAACCTGGATTAACCCATAAGGCAGATATTTTTACAGAAAGCAGAGCGGCAATAGCCGGCGGGATTACCTCTTTTATGGAAATGCCCAATACCATTCCGAATGCCCTGACCCAACAATTACTTGAAGATAAATATCAGATAGCCCAAAAGTCTTCTGCAGCTAATTATTCTTTCTTTATGGGAGCGGGGAATGATAATTTGGAGGAAGTATTAAAAACAGATCCGAAAAATGTCTGCGGGATCAAGGTATTTATGGGTTCTTCAACCGGTAATATGTTAGTGGATAATGAAAAGACATTGGAGGGAATTTTCAGTCGTGCACCAATACTTGTCGCTACTCACTGTGAAGATGAAGCTAGCATTCGAGCAAATGAAGCGCAATTCAAACTTCAATATGGAGATAATTTAACAGCCGAAATGCATCCAATGATCCGGAATGCGGAGGCTTGCTTTATTTCAAGCTCTTTAGCTGTTGGATTAGCAAAAAAGTACGATACCCGCTTGCATGTTTTGCACATATCTACTGCAATAGAGACTTCTCTTTTTGATAATTCGATTCCTCTCGAAAAAAAGAGGATTACCTCTGAAGCATGTATCCATCATTTATGGTTTTCTGATGCCGATTATGAAAAAAAAGGGAATTGGATCAAATGGAATCCGGCAATAAAAACTGTAGCCGACCGGGATGAAATATTAAAAGCAGTTTTAGATGATCGGATTGATGTTATTGCCACAGATCATGCACCTCATACAATTGAAGAAAAATCACAGCCTTATCCCAAAGCACCATCCGGTGGACCATTGGTACAGCATGCATTAATAGCGATGCTGGAATTTTATAAACAAGGGAAAATTTCACTCGAAAAAATCGTTGAGAAAATGGCCCATAGTCCTGCTATTTGTTTTCAGGTTGAGAATCGCGGATTCATCAGAGAAGGCTATTGGGCCGATCTGGTGTTAGTTGATCTCAATAAACGAATTACAGTAAGCAAAGCGAATTTACTCTATAAATGTAGATGGAGCCCTTTTGAAGGTCAAGCATTTGGATCTTCAGTAATAAGTACCATTGTATCGGGGAATCTCGTGTACGAAAACGGGACTTTCAAGGAAGGGGTGTTTGGGAAGAGGTTGGTGTTTAATCGATAATTTAAGGCTGACAGGGTTTAGAACCCTTTCAGCCTTTCAAACCCTGTCAGCCTTTTTCTCTCAAAAACATAATAAAATCACTTGCCGACTGGTCGGTATAGCCCACATGCCTGAGCGTACACATCACTTGCCCACGGTGGAAAGTTGAGTGATTCATGCAATGAAGGATGATTTCTGCATTGTTCTGGCTGAAAGTCTTGCCCTTTAAATTGATATATTCTGTGTTTGAAAGGAAGAATTGATGATCTTTCCCTAATATAAAATCGATAAAATTAGCTGAGGTTTTGCTGATTGTTGTGCAAATACTCGCAAAGCTTCCAACAGTATCCAGATTATGCATATGAGGAATATTCTTTCCGTTGAGGCGGGCAAGCCAGGTTTGTTCAGCATCTGCAATATGAAGGATTACTTCTTTAATGGTTTGATATTCAGCCTTTTTATTCGCAACAATCTCTGCTTCATCTACACCTGTCAGATAATTACACATTTTCTCATTCGCCCAATGATTGTATTGCAAATAATTCAAAAGAAGAGATTTCATAATCCGGCAGGTTGGTTCATTTAAAAATACGATTAATTACATAAAAAATTGCCCTTGCTTTCTTAAAAACTAATCGGATTGTAATAAAATACCAAATTGAAGGGAATAGTTCTGTATTGCGGCTAAACTGCATACCTTTGCGCCTTGTTAATAAGCAATTATGGCTAAAGTTTCTATTAATATTGCAACCGGTTCTGTTCAGAAAGAAGAAATAATTGTTGGGATAGATCTGGGCACAACCAATAGCTTGGTGGCATTTATTAATCCAGATGGTAAGCCTCAGGTTATTAATGATACCGGTAAAGGTGTACTCGTGCCTTCAGTAATTCATTTCCAGTCGAACGGTGGTGTTATAGTAGGAAATGAAGCGAAGGAATATTTAATATCTGATCCTCAAAATACCATCTTTTCTGTAAAACGTCTTTTGGGTCGCTCATATAAAGATATTCAGGAGCATAGTAATTTATTCTCTTATAAAATTATTGATTACGACAGTGAAAATCTGGTAAAAATCAGGGTCGGAGAAAAATATTTTACCCCAATTGAACTTTCAGGGATGATCTTGAAAGAATTGAAGGAAAGGGCTGAGCATGCCTTGAAAACTTCTGTAAACAGAGCGGTTATTACTGTACCGGCTTATTTTAATGATAGCCAGCGACAGGCAACACGTGATGCTGGTAAACTTGCAGGTCTTGACGTGTTACGTATCGTTAATGAACCAACGGCTGCAAGTTTGGCCTATGGTATCGGACTTGATCCTGAAGAAGAAAAAGTTATTGCAGTTTATGATCTGGGGGGTGGAACATTCGATGTTTCTATTTTAAAAATACAAAATGGAATTTTTGAAGTCCTCTCAACTAATGGAGATACATTTCTTGGTGGAGACGATTTCGACAGGGCAATAGTTAATTACTGGATCGAACAGAATCAGTTAGGGGATCGTGCTCAAGACTCTTCAATCAGTCAAGCGCTCCGTTTAAAAGCTGAGGAGGCAAAAAAGGCGCTGACTACTGAAAATATATTTAATGGCCAAGTAAATGATATTCCATGTGCCATAACCAAACAGAAATTTGAAGAGCTAATTCTATCCCGGGTTGAGCAAACTATACAATGTTGTCGTAATGCCTTGAAAGATGCAGGACTAGGTACAACAGACATTCAGGAAGTTGTTATGGTTGGAGGATCAACCCGTACTCCACTAGTTAAACAGTTGGTGGCCCAATTTTTTGATAAGCAAGTTCATGATCAGATCAATGCTGATGAAGTAGTTGCATTGGGTGCAGCAATTCAATCGGATATTCTTGCAGGAAACCGTAAGGATATTTTATTGCTTGATGTTACGCCACTTTCATTAGGGATTGAAACTATGGGCGGACTCATGGATGTGATCATCCCAAGAAACGCAAAAGTGCCTGCCAAGGCAGGAAGACAATATACCACCTCCATTGATGGACAGATCAATATGAAAATTTCTGTTTTTCAGGGTGAGCGTGATCTTGTTAGTGAGAATAGGAAGCTGGCGGAATTTGATTTGAAAGGAATTCCGGCCATGCCTGCAGGCTTCCCAAAGGTGGATATTAATTTTAAGTTGAATGCCGATGGAATTCTGACTGTTGAGGCTGTTGAGCTACGCTCAGGGGTAAAACAGGAAGTTGAAGTGAAACCAAGTTATGGGCTTACTGATGACGAGGTAGAAAAAATGCTGATTGATAGCATTGAAAATGTAAAGGAGGATGTAAGTAGGAGAATGCTTATAGAAGCTCGCACAGAAGGAGAACAAATGGTTTATACTGTGGAACGTTTTTTGAATAAAAACACTGATCAGGTTACAGAACAGGAGGCAGAGGATACTCAAAAATTAATCGTAAATCTTAAATCTGCGTTAGGTTCAGGTGATAAAAATCAAATCCATAAAAGTATCGATGAACTCAATGAATTTACAAGGCCCTTTGCCGAGAGACTGATGAATACAGCAATTTCTACAGCTATGAAGGGGAAGGCGATTGAATAGATATAGGTTGTCAGTTATCCCGTTATGAGTTGTCTGAAAAGCGTGTTTTGCGATAATAATCGCTGACTCTTAATGTGATCGCTACGATTTAAGATCAAGAACTAAAATAGCCTAAAACTGCGCTAAGCAATTTCAGAAGATATCACAATTCAAAACATCCTCTTGAGCAGTTGGCTTATACTGAATATCGTAATTACAGGATTGTGCTTTGAGTAAAAAGCATTAACGTATCAAATGACTTTCCTAGCTTTTTAGCCTATACCAGTCATCTAATGAGTTTTAAAATTAATTTTTTGTGCCGCCTTCCATTGCTTCCCTGATAGTTTCCTGTTCTTTCAAAGCTTCTATATTGTTTTTCTTGCCATAAACATCTTTGGATTCTTCAAAGCTGATCAAGATTTCTGCGATTTTATCAAGATTGTCGGCAACATTCTGGTGCATTTCCGGAAGGACCCGCTCAAGTGTTTTATTTCCCAAGTCAAAATTATCGATTTCAATTTTACCGATCTTTTGAACGATTGCGGTCTGACTGTTTTTCAAATCTTCCAGCTCGTTCGTGATTTTTTCCATCAATTCAAATTTTTTCAGCTTATCCATAGTGGTTCTTTTCGAAATTAAATATTACTAGTTAAAGCAATTATGCTGCCATAAATATTTTGGAAATATAGCAATCACAATAGCATGCAATTGAATTTACATTATTTACAAGGTTTCAGTCAGATAAATTGTGAGTCGGCTTCGAAGTATATCGTGTTTCAGAAATGGAGATGTATCGTGTCCTGCACTACCCATGCCAAAATGTAATTTATCAAAGTAATCAATACGATGTCCTTGTGAGAGGTAATTTATTTCTTAAAAGTCAATATCTTGAAAATGTAAATATTTTAAAAATGGTCTCGCAAAGACGCAGAGACGCAATTATACGACCTAAAACAAATAATCTTAAATATTCTGTAACCCTTTGCTTCTTAGCGTCTTAGCGAGAGATACCTTATTTTGAAAATACCGATACTTTAACAGCAAATTATAAAAATGTCAATGGTAGGAGGTGCCACGAAGCAATTTCTTATAATTATGCAACCATGATCTCTTGAGTTTTTTAACTTCTCATGATTCATATTAATATTGACCCCGTTAATTTTCTAATAGGAATAATATCATTAAGGCCAAAGTTTTATAAACGCTGAATCATTAAACGTGCAACATATTTACCGATAATATCAAATTCAAGATTTACTGTATCTCCAATTTTGACTTTTTGCATATTGGTATGCTCATAGGTATATGGTATTATAGCTACAGAAAAAGAATTTTCTCTAGAGTTAACAACCGTTAAACTTATACCGTTTACACAGATTGAACCTTTTTCGACTGTAATGTTTCCGTTTGCTGCACCATAAGAAAAAGTATATTCCCAACTACCGTTCATATCTATTAACCCGGTACAAATGCCGGTCTGGTCAACATGCCCCTGAACGATGTGCCCATCGAGTCGTCCATTCATCTGCATACAGCGTTCCAAATTAACCAGATCCCCTTCTCTTAGTTTACTAAGGTTAGACTTGTTCAGTGTTTCAGATACGGCTGTCACGGTATGTGTTCCCTCAGCGAGCGCAACAACAGTGAGGCAAACACCGTTATGAGAAACAGACTGATCTATTTTCAATTCGTTTGAAAGGGTAGATTCGATGATTATCTGGAGATTATCTTGATCCTTTTTTAGATTGGCGACTCTGCCTGTTGTCTCTATAATGCCGGTAAACATATTGTTATATTCTAAGATTTTTAGGATTTTCTGTTTCTTTTCCATGAAGATGCTACAGGAGTTTGATCGGTACTTGTACCGTTTAAGCTTTTTTGCATCATAAACTCCGCTCCGATCAATGCTGCAATCATTGCTTCGTCCTCATTTCCATTGATCAAATATTCCGGAAGGAAATACTTGCTAACGAAATGAGTGTCAAACTTACCAGAAATAAAGGCTTCATGCTGCATAACAAACTTCCCGAAAGCCAGAGTAGTTTGAATTCCGGTGATGCGGTATTCATCAATTGCCCTGATCATCCGTTCGATGGCTTCACTTCGGTTTTTGCCATAAGTAACCAGCTTTGCAATCATCGGATCATAATATATGGGTATGTCCATTTCCTGTTCAAAACCATCATCTACACGCACCCCTGGGCCTTTTGGAGTAATATAGGTTTGGAGCCTACCTATATCAGGAAGGAAATTATTCGCAGGATCTTCGGCATATACTCTGACCTCGATTGCATGACCCCTTATCTTGAGATCTTCCTGTTTGAAACTTAACTTCTCGCCCCTGGCTATTTTGATCTGTTCCTTAACAAGGTCGATACCGGTGATCATTTCCGTCACCGGATGTTCAACCTGTAAACGAGTGTTCATTTCCAGAAAGAAATAATCAAGATTCTCATCCAGAATAAATTCAACAGTTCCGGCTCCTATATAATTACATGATCTGGCAGCATTTACTGCACTTTCACCCATTTTTTGCCTTAGTTCTTCGCTTAAGACTGATGATGGAGCTTCTTCAACAACTTTCTGATACCTTCTTTGCACCGAGCAATCGCGTTCAAAAAGATGCACAATGTTGCCATGAGTATCACCCAGAACCTGAATTTCTATATGCCGCGGCGATGAAACATAGCGCTCGATAAAGACAGACCCATCTCCAAATGCCGAAAAAGCTTCAGATACAGCTAAATTCATTTGCTCAACAAAATCAGCTGGCTTTTCTACGATCCGCATACCCTTTCCGCCACCACCGGCAGCTGCTTTAACTAGGATGGGGAAGCCGATTTCCTGAGCTCTTTTTTGAGCGATCTTAATGTCTGTTACTGCTTCCTCCGTTCCAGGAACCATGGGAATGTTATATTTCATCGCTGCAGCTTTAGCCGACAACTTATTGCCCATAATCTCCATCGCTTCGGGAGATGGTCCGATAAGTGTCAATCCGGCATCTTTTACCATTCTAGCAAAGGCTGCGTTTTCCGATAAGAATCCGTAGCCAGGATGAATACCCTGAGCTCCTGTTTTTAGACAGGCTTCAATGATTCGTTCTCCCGAAAGATAGGATTGTGCAGAAGGCGCTGGACCAATACAAACAGCTTCATCAGCATACCTAACGTGCAAGGCATTTCTGTCGGCTTCAGAAAATACTGCCACGGTTTTGATTCCCATTTCTCGTGCTGAACGCATTACGCGTAGTGCGATCTCTCCCCGGTTAGCTATTAGGATCTTTTCCATGTACAAATGTAAGTGTTTTAGGCGCTATGCTAATTGGAGTAATTCAGTCTCAATAAGTTCAGTGCAATTTCTTTAAAATATCTAAGGTATATGCAATCTTGTCATCACTGATATCCAGGTGTGTGACGAACCTGATCATTTTTTTGCCGAATGTATTACACTTTATTCCATGATGATTTAGTTTTTCAACAAATTCATCTGGATTATGGTTTTTGTCGAGCTCAAAGATCACAATATTTGTATCTGCTGGCATAATACTGCTTACAAATGGTAAACTGATAAGTGTCTCAGCCAGCGTTTTGGCATTCTTATGATCCGTTTTCAGGCGGTCAATATGATGGTCTAGGGCATAAATTCCGGCCGCTGCCAAATAACCTGCCTGGCGCCATCCACCTCCCAAAGCTTTACGTATCCGTCGTGCACGATAAATAGTTTCTCTGCTTCCTAAGAGTACTGATCCAACCGGGGCACCCAAGCCTTTTGATAAACACACGGAAATCCCATCAAACATTCTTCCATATTCTTTCGGATCATCCCCCGACTCAGCCAAAGCGTTAAAAATTCTTGCACCATCAAGATGAAGGTAAATATTTTTTAGGCGGCAAAGGTGATAGATCGGTTCAATCTGATCCAGCGTATAGAAACTTCCGCCGCCGCGGTTCACCGTATTTTCAAGAACAATCAGACTGCTTTTTGGATAGTGAACATTGTCAGGATTTATATGAGGTTCGATCAGCTCAGCACTAAGTCTCCCCCGGTCACCATAAAGCAAACGGACTGAAGCCATTGAATTATAAGCAATTCCACCACCCTCATAACGGTAAACATGTGCAGTTTCGTCACAGATCACTTCTTCCATCGG
>JBDNGV010000140.1:0-5828 GCA_041689125.1 Daejeonella sp. | reverse complement strand
GGAAATGATCTCATCACTGCCAGCGGAACAACACTATTAGGAGCAGACAACAAAGCCGGAATTGCAGAAATTATGGATGCAGCAAATTTCCTAATTTCTCATCCAGAATATAAACATGGTGAAATTAAGATTCTCTTTACACCGGATGAGGAAATTGGTAGGGGAGTTGACAAAGTGGATCTTAAAAAACTTGGGGCTGATTTCGCTTATACAATCGACGGCGAAACCCTTGGTTCAATTGAGAATGAAACCTTCTCAGCAGATGGCGTTAAGCTAATTATTCATGGAGTGAGTGCTCATCCGGGATTTGCAAAAAACAAAATGGAAAGTGCCATAAAGATAGCTTCAGAGATTTTGTCAGCATTGCCAAAAGAATATCTGTCGCCAGAAAGCAGCTCAAACAAAGAAGGTTTCATACACCCCGTTTCTATCAACGGTTCGGTAGAACAGGTAAATATTGAATTCATCATCCGTGATTTTAGTACTGAATTATTAAAAAGTCATGAGTCAATTCTGGAACAAATTGTCCGGAAAGTTTTGATTTCTTATCCCGGGTCAGGATATGATTTTATAGTGGAAGAACAATACCGAAATATGAAATCGGTGCTTGATCTGCACCCACAGATAATTCAATCAGGAATAGAAGCTATTGAACGGAGCGGATTAACAGCCAAGCTACAAAGCATCAGAGGGGGAACAGATGGTTCAAGGCTATCATTTATGGGACTACCTTGCCCCAATTTATTTGCCGGAGAGCATGCTTTTCATGGAAAACAGGAATGGGTATCTGTGCAGGATATGCAAAAAGCTGTTCAAACCATAATTAATTTGGTATTGGTTTTGGAGGAGAAAAGCTAAACCGGCATAAACTTCAAGAATAAGATCTTAACCTAGTTTAACAACCCTGCTGACCGCTGGGATTGTCTTTGTAGTTTCAGAATATTGAATAATCGTATATAATAACAATTGTAATGAAATCATTACTTAACCCAATTAAACCTTTATCACACATTTAGTCTATAAACCGTATGAAGACCGAAATCAAAAAAATTTTAATTCTCTCATTATCCATATTGATTTTCAGTTCAATGTCTGCTCGCTCGCAGAAAAAAGCAGAACTGATTACATCTTTATGGGCTGATAAACTAATACTTATTGATGGTCATCTTAATGATTGGAATGATAGTCTGACTCTGTATAACGATGCCACAAAACTTTACTACAATATAGCCAATGATGATGAGAACATCTATCTGGCAATAAAAAATGGCTCTCAACAAAGTTTAACCAGAATTCTTGCTAGAGGAATAAGCTTCACAGCCAATATTGAAGGCAATAAAAAAATTCCTACAATGATAACCTTTCCTGTTCTCGATCGAACTCCAGGAAAAAAACTAAATGAAACAGAGCGTCCTGAGCCGGAAGAGATACAAAAGCGCATTCTTGAAAGAATCAAAGAAATCAGAGTAGACGGATTCAAAGAAATTGTTGACGGCGGTATCTCACTTTACAATACCTATGGGATAAAAGCTGCAGCAGCGTTTGATTCAAAAAATAACCTGATTCAAGAGATTGTAATACCCATCCGCTTACTAGGTATTGAGCCCGGCAGAACTGAGCCTATAACTTATGGCATACGGATTAATGGTTTTCAGGGACCTTCAGCTGTTCAACAAAGGGATATGAATGCTTTTGATGATATGTATGGGGGAGGATTCGGTGGCAGAAACAATGGAAGATATGGTAGAAACTTTGATGGAATGTACGGTAGGATGCCTTCCAGAAATTTCCCTACTGCCAGAATAGTCACATCGACAGAGTTTTTCATAAAAAGCACCTTGGCTGTGAAAAAATAAATAATCCCCGAACAAGAATTGCCTTAGGCAATACAAACAATTCTTAGCCAAATACAATTAAACATGAAAAAACTGTTACCCTTAAACAAAGGGTTTTTATATAAAGACGGTGAGACAGAAATCAAATTAGACCCGATAATCCTGAAAGTAGAAAGTAGAATGCTTTTTATAATTTCTCTAAACCATTCCGGGAAAAGAAATATGTGTTTTCATTCAACGGTTCAGCCAATTACATTAATAACATTTCATACACCGATAATGGAAAGAATACAGGTAAAAACTGGATCTTTTCACAAGGCCTAGCTATGCAGATCAACCCTGACAAGAATTTTGAATTCAATCCGGGATTGAGATACAGCTCAAATACAAACACGAATGATGCCATTACCAATAACAATACAAAGGTTTCAACCTATTCTCTGAATTTTAATAACAAGATTTTCTTCCTTAAATCTTGGCTTGTTGGTTCGGAAATAAGTAAATCATTTAATAATGGATATAGTAGTTCATTGGGCGGTTACGGCTAACATTATTACTGACAGCCAAAACAATCGCTTATCAAGATATTTCATGCTAAGCTTTACCATGAGATACAAAAATTTAGCGGAAAACAAACTGATCAGCAGGAAATGACCCCGAGTATGAGACCAGGTATGGGTGGACCGGGTATGAGACCGGGAAGCGGTCAGGGTAATTTCTGATAATTTCATAAAGCTGCTTCAGACCGGGCAGCTTTTTTTTAAACATTTTTTAATTCAGGAATTTATATATTAGAAATAGAAAAAAATCTAATATGGAAAGAAGAAAATTTATCTCTAAGGGGTTGGTAGCAGGCGCAATAATACCGGCGACATATGCCACCCTGCTGGCTACAGAAGCTCAAGCTGCTGAAAATACCCCTCAAACGGAAGCCGAAGGGAATAAAGTAGCTGAAGATGATGGTATTATTATCGAAAGAAGCGTAACCGGAAGGCCCCACGAGGGAAAAGTTTTGGCAGTAATTCAACCACATGTTGATGACTGCACATTATTTGCAGGCGGTGCTATCGCAAAACTAATTAGTGAAGGTTATACCGGTTATCTAATCAGAACCACCAATGATGATGCTGCAGGTGGCGGAACTGATGGTGACAGGGTTCTGAACAATGAGAGAGACAATGATAAAGTAGCCAAAGTTTTAGGACTAAAGAAAGTATATAATCTCGGTTATCGTAACCATCGTATGGATGAATACAATACTCAAGAAATAAAAGGCAGACTAATTTTCCTGTTCAGACTTTTGAAAGTTGATACCATTTTTAGTTATGATCCCTGGGGACATTACGAAGAAAATCCTGATCATTACGTAACTGCTCAGGCGGTTGAAGCTGCAAGATGGATGTCGGGCAGTGTCGATTACCCCGAACAACTAGATACAGTTAAACCCCACGGAGTAAATGAGCGGTATTACTTTGCGAGAGGCCCTCAATTGGTAAATCGTATTGTGGATATTTCAAAACATATTGATAAGAAAGTAGAAAGTAATGTGGTTATCACTACACAGGGCCCAGGAGGTAATGCAGGTTCAAGTATCAGAAAGAATTTAGCAGAAAAAGGCAAGAAATTGCCAATACTAGGCGAAACTGATGAATCTGCAGATTTTAATTATGTAAAACACTTTGTGCTTGACAAAGATTCTTTAACTCAAAGAGGTACTCCTTCAGACCGGGAAGTAGGTAAGAAGTACGGACTTGAATGGGCAGAAGCCTACCACTATATTGGTAATCCGATTTCAGTATTACCTGACTATATTGAGAAAAATGCTGTTCCTAAATAGTTCAAAAATAAATTAGATCATGACCTAAATTCTATCATGAAAAGCGATCAATATAATTTAGTATTCGTAACTTCTTAAAAAGAATATTCATCGGAATAATAATCTTAAACAAATGACCCCCAAACTCATACTTTCTATATTTATCGGTACATTTTTCATTAACCCAGGAATAGTTAATGCGCAACCCAAAAAACCAAATATTATCCTTATTTATATTGATGATTTAGGCTACGGTGATATCGGAATAACGGGGGCGACTGCCTATCAGACACCAAATTTCAATCAATTACAAAAAGAAGGTGTATTCTTTACCCAATACTACTCGCCCCAAGCAGTTTGCACTGCATCACGTGCAGGCCTTCTTACCGGTACATATCCAAACAGGATCGGCCTTTTTGGTGCATTGAATCATTTGTCTAAAACGGGACTAAACCAAGATGAGCAGACGATTCCTGAATTATTAAAGAATAAAGGTTATAAAACTGCTGCATACGGTAAATGGCACCTTGGTCATTTACCTGAATTTCTTCCATTAAAACATGGATTTGACCAATTCTATGGGATACCCTATTCAAATGACATGTGGTCTAATAACCCCTTCATAAAAAATTATTATCCACCCCTACCACTTATCGAAAATGAAACTACAGTAGAAACCAATCCTGACCAAAGTCAGTTCACAACCCGATTCACTGAAAAAAGCCTCAGTTTCATCGAAAAAAATAAAGCAAGTCCTTTCTTTCTTTATTTAGCCCATCCTATGCCACATGTCCCTTTATTCGTTTCTGATAAATTCAAAGGCAAATCAAAGCAAGGTCTTTACGGTGATGTGATCATGGAGTTGGATTGGAGTATCGGACAAATTAGAAATAAGTTGAAGGAACTGAAATTAGAGGAAAATACCCTACTTATCGTAACCTCAGACAACGGACCATGGATTAATTATGGCAATCATGCAGGGAGCACTGGTGGACTGAGAGAGGGAAAAGGAACATCTTTTGAAGGCGGACAAAGAGTGCCATGCTTAATGGCATGGAAAGGTGTTATTCCAAGTGGCATTATTTGCAATAATCTAGCATCTTCAATTGATCTCCTCCCTACAATTGCTTCAATAACAGGTGGCGAACTTTCTGGGAGAAAGATTGATGGAGTAAATATTTATCAACTGATGAAAGGCGACTTCAGTCAGAATCCACGGGATCACTTTTTATATTATTACCGAAAGAACAGTCTTGAAGCCATTAGAAAAGGTAATTGGAAATTAGTTCTACCACATCATAGCAGATCTTATGAAGGATTTAAACCGGGAATTGATGGATTACCGGGTCAAGTGAATGATAATTATTTTGTTGAAGGAGGACTATATGATCTTAGAAGAGATCCCGGAGAAAGATATAATGTGAGAGGGGAATATCCTGAAATTGAGGCTGAACTTTTAAAAATTGCTGCCGCAGCAAGAGAAGACTTAGGGGATGATTTGACCAAAAATCCGGGAAAAAACAGAAGGCTTGCTTTGGTGAACCAATAAACCTATTATCAGTATTTTAATATTATATGCAATAAAATCAAATGTATAATCCTATCAAAAAAGCGAGAATTCAACTCCTTTTTCTATTTCTCTCCATATATCTGTTTGATTCTGCTTTGGCGCAGCCAAGAATTCATCCTTTTAATCCTTTACCTGAACAATGGGATGAAGCCATTCCTCTTGGCAATGGCATGCTTGGTTCACTGGTTTGGAAGAAAAACAACGTTTTACGCTTTGCTCTTGATCGAGCCGATTTATGGGACAGCCGACCGATGAAAGGACTTCACAGAGAAGAATTTAGCTATCAATGGATCGTCAATCAAAGGCTTAATAATGATTATAAACCAGTACAGGAATATTTTGATCATCCATATGATAAGGAACCCGCTCCAACAAAGATTCCCGGAGCAGCAATTGAGTTCAATTTTACAAAAGAACTTAGCCTTTCGGATGCTAAATTAAACCTCAATGAAGCTACTTCCGAGATCAGTTGGAAGAACGGTACCCGACTGACCTCCTACGTTCATGCCTTAGATCCTGTGGGATGGTTCAGGTTTGAGAACCTTGCGAAAGATTTTGATATTGAATTGATTCCACCAGCTTATCAAGCTGCGGTCAAGATCAGCGG
>JBDNGV010000139.1:0-3037 GCA_041689125.1 Daejeonella sp. | reverse complement strand
CTCAAAGAAACCTGTGTATATATGCCGAAAGTGTTTGGCATAAATTGAAGATTGCAAATTCGAGTAAACCTAGAAGAACGGTTATTTCTGGGTATAACAAAGTATTAAAACTTAATAATAATCTTTGAACCCGACATGATTAAAATAAACATTAAATACACAGTATAATGATTTTTCTGAGGTTGGTGTTTTCACGAGCCGCTTACAATCTTCAACGTTTCTATCCCGCACATGCGACATAAAAAATAAATTATATACTAATGAAAATATTAGGCATACAGGTTTTAAAGGGGCCAAATCTCTGGTCAACTAGTCGTAAGAAATTAATCCAGATGCGTCTTGATCTTGAGGACATGGAACAGAGGCCGACGAATAAAATTGATGGATTCAAGGAAAGAATTGAAAAATTGATGCCGAGTTTATATACTCATCGCTGTTCACCCGGGTATGAGGGAGGATTTTTTGAGCGTATGGAGGAAGGTACATGGATGGGCCATGTAATTGAGCATATTGCTCTTGAGCTGCAATCATTAGCAGGAATGGAGACAGGATTTGGACGTACTCGTGAGACAAGAACTTCGGGAATTTATAATGTAGTGTTCAGTTATATTGAAGAAACCGTTGGAATATATGCTGCTGAAGCATCCGTCCGCATTGCAGAAAATTTAATAACTGGCGAAGAATATGATGTCGAAAACGATATCATGACGATGAAAAAAATGCGGGAACGGGAGCGTTTTGGGCCAAGCACCGCTTCTATTGTTGAGGAAGCTGTTGCTAGGAAGATCCCTTTTATTCGTCTTAATAAAAGTTCGCTTGTACAGCTGGGATACGGTGTAAATCAGGTACGATTCCGTGCTACCATGACCGATAAAACAAGCAGTATCGCTGTTGACCTCGCAGGAAACAAAGATGAAACTAAACGCATTTTACAGGAACAGGCAATTCCCGTCGCCAAGGGTTTAACTATATCTACTGATGAGGATCTGGAAATTGCCCTCGATAAAATCGGATTCCCACTGGTATTTAAACCTTTGAACGGAAATCATGGAAAAGGAGCAACTATCAATGTAAAAACTAGGGAAGAGGCTGTAGCAGCATTTGCTTACGCTCAAAAATATTCATACCGTGTAATTGTTGAACGATTTATTAGCGGTCATGATTTCAGGGTATTAGTGATCGATAACCGTATGGTTGCTGCTGCCCAGCGCGTTCCGGCTCATATTATTGGAGATGGAATCAATACCGTAAATAAATTAATTGAGATTGAAAATAATGATCCGCGCCGCGGATACGGACATGAGAATGTACTGACTGAAATTGGAATTGACCGCGATACCCTGGATCTGCTGGATAAAAAAGGTTATACTTTAGAAACTATCCCCCAAAAATCAGAGATCGTTTACTTAAAATCTACAGCTAATCTGAGTACAGGAGGCACTTCCATTGATGTTACAGACATGGTACACCCCCAAAATGTATTTATGTGTGAACGAATAGCCCGAGTTATTGGCCTAGATATTTGCGGAATTGACATCATGGCCAATAATTTAACTGAACTCCTTACTGAAAACGGGGGAGTTGTACTAGAGGTGAATGCCGCTCCGGGTTTCAGGATGCACCTTGCTCCAAGCGAAGGCCTTCCTAGGAATGTTGCTGCGCCGGTAATAGACATGCTTTATCCACCGGGCAAGTCAGCAAGAATTCCAATCATTGCCGTTACCGGTACAAATGGTAAAACAACCACTACTAGGCTTATCGCACATATTGTAAAAAATAATGGCTTCAGGGTAGGTTTTACCACTTCCGACGGTGTGTATATTCAAAATTCCATGTTGTTAAAGGGTGATACAACAGGCCCAATAAGTGCTGAATTTGTATTGAAAGATCCAACTGTCGAATTTGCAGTTCTGGAAACTGCTAGGGGAGGAATTCTAAGATCAGGCCTTGGCTTTGGGCATTGTGACATTGCTGTTATCACCAATATTCAGGAGGATCATCTTGGTATATCAGATATTCATACGCTCGATGACCTTGCCCGTGTAAAAGCCGTAGTAATAAACTCGGTAAAAAATGATGGCTGGGTAATTATAAATGCTGACAACAAGCATTGTGTTAAACTAGCAAAAGATGTACGATGTAATGTGGCCTATTTTTCGATGGATGAAAAAAATCAGGTTGTAAAAGATCATTGCCGCAAAGGTGGTATAGCCGCAATTTATGAAAACGGCTTCATTACTATCAAAAAAGGCGACTGGAAAATAAGGATAGAGAAGGTGACACATATTCCTATCACTTTTAACGGAACTGTAAGTTTCATGACACAGAATGTGCTGGCAGCCAGCCTCGCAGCATTCGCATGGGGTTTTAAGATTGAAGATATCCGTCTGTCTCTTGAAACATTCATTCCTTCGGTAGCACAGACTCCGGGCAGGATGAATATTTTCGAACTGAAGGAATATAAAATCATGGTTGACTTTGCCCATAATCCTGACGGATTGAGGGGTATCAGGGACTTTCTGTCTACCCTGGATATTAAATGGAGTACAGGAATTATTTCAGGAACCGGCGACAGACGGGATGAGGATCTTCGGGAAATTGGAAGAATTTCTGCACAAATGTTCGACAATGTGATCATTTGCCAGGAGAAGTACATGAGAGGCCGCAGCAGAGAAGAAATAATTAAATTGATAATAGAAGGCCTAAAAGATATAAAGCCCGAAATTGATATTCAGATCATTAATAAAGGCAAAGAAGCACTTGATTATGCGTTAAAGCATATCCAGCCAGGTTCTTTTCTGACAATAATCGGCGATTCGGTTACCAATGCGGTGGAGTTGGTTCAGAATTTTCAGGATGAAGAGATCGGCCTTTAGACCTATCTTTATTGAACAGATTGACCTAATATTTTGAATTGATGGCAACCATACCTCCTCTGGCAGAACGAATGCGCCCAACAACACTTGACGACTATGTGGGGCAAAAGCACCTTGTTGGCCGGGATTCGATTTTGCGCCTTGCCATCGAAAGCGGAATG
>JBDNGV010000138.1:0-4667 GCA_041689125.1 Daejeonella sp. | reverse complement strand
CACCATACTTCCAATCAGGACAAGTATAATGATGCTTATTGGGGTTTCAGTCCTAGCAAAGAGGTCAGGTTTATCAAAAAAGCCCATTTCCTTCCACATTTCGGCACTGAAATTATCACGCATGTCTCTGAAAATAGTTGCAAAAGTATAAATCAAAATACAGGCTGCGAGACCGGGTAGAAACATTCTGACAAACTTTTTACGATCAGCAGACAACATCGGAACCCTGTTCATACGGTAAGCTATATCTTCTTCATCCGGTGCCGGGATCTTCTCAATTAGGTAAACGAACAGCAGCAATGGGGCTGCAAAGACCATTCCCGTATAAAATGGCACCCAAAACTCTGTAATATTAAAGTTTAGCATTAACCAGGCACCTATAGTTTTCACAAAGCCTGAAGCAAAGATGAAGCTTACTGCAAGTGTCGCACCTATAAAATCTGTACTCCTTCTACCTTCTACATAAGAGAAAACAACACCCCACAACATCCCTAATGGAAAGCCATTAATAAACAGAAAAAGAATATTAAACGGGGCAGGAACCAGTGCAAAAAATAACCAGCTTAGCCATGCAATGAGTGTTAAAAAGAGAATAATCTTTCCCCGACCATGTCGTTTCAATTCAGATATATACTTAATCCCGTAAAATTTCGCGAGCATATAGCCTAACATCTGGGAGATTACAAGTACAGTTTTATAACTATAACCCGCAATTGTCATTCCATCGAAAGTAGCGACAGTAAATGATTTCCTGAACCCAAAAACCATGGTGTAAGTTAGAAATACAGTAATGGCTGCATATAAACCTATCTGAAGGGAATCACCCTTAATCTTTACGGGTTTTAATAAACTCATTGCATTGCTGGGATATCAATTGGATTTCATTCAGGCAGGAAGGTAATAAAACCTTTTACAATGCAAAAATATGATCAGAGAAATAGTCGGATCTATTGGGCATTCAATGTTTAAATTAATATGCATGAATGTGATAAAAAATTTCCAATTTAGTCTGAATTGTATAAATTAATGCAGCATATACACCCCAAACTCATGAAACTGCGATTCTTAATTTTGTTATTTCTACTATTTCCATTCATCACTTCAGTGCTTGCGCAGAAAAAGCCTCTTCAGATCATTATGATTGGAGCACATCCGGATGATTGTGATATCAAATCCGGAGGAACCGCTGCACTATTTGTAGCAATGGGTCACAAGGTTAAATTTTTATCTGTTACCAATGGAGATGCAGGTCATATGAAAGAGGGCGGCGGAATGCTCGCTCAAAGAAGGCTTGAAGAAACAAAAGAAGTGTCAAGAAGATTAGGAGTTTCTTACGAAGTTTTGGATAATCACGATGGTGAATTGCTTCCAACATTAGCTATACGTTTGGAGATTATTAAAAGAATTAGAGAATGGAATGCAGATGTGGTGATTGCACCCAGATCAAATGATTATCATCCTGACCATCGTTATACAGGAATTTTGGTACAGGATGCAGCATTTATGGTTGGAGTTCCCAATATCGCACCTGACACCCCTCCCCTTATCAAGAACCCGGTATTCCTTTATTTCCAGGATAATTTCAAAAAACCTAATCCCTTTCAACCGGATATAACGGTTGATATATCGAGCGTAATTGACAAAAAAGTATATAGTCTAGATGCCCATCAGTCGCAATTTTATGAGTGGCTTCCATGGATTGGAAGGTACGAGAACGAGGTTCCGAAAGGACAGGCAGAAAGATTGGAATGGTTAAAGAAATTAAGAGGAAGTGGAATAAATCCTGCCGTTAAAAGCAATCTGGAAAAATGGTATGGACCGACAAAGGCCGGGCAAGTAGCCTATGCAGAATCATTTGAAATATGTGAATATGGTAGCCGACCAAGCGACGAGGATATTAAAAGGTTATTCCCAATGTTGGAGAAATAATGTTGATTCAAAATAAACTTTATAATTACTCCGGCTTCGGCCCACGCTTATAAATAATTAGTCCGTTAAGGAAATTCCTCAGAATCTGATCACCGCAAGGTTTAAAGTTCTCATGCTCCTTATTTCGGAAAATCGCACCTAGTTCGGCTTTGGTAATTGAGAAATCTACCAATTTAAGTATCTCAACAATCTCCTGATCGTTTAGCTTGAGCGCTACCCGGAGCTTTTTCATAATGTCATTATTACTCATATCATTTATCTGGAAACTTCAATTTTGATTTTTTTATTTTTTATCTTTTCAATTTTCAGCAGTCTTAATACTGCTTCAATTTTATTACGCTTTACAGCAGCATAGGACGAAAAATCCTGAACTTCGATCAAACCAAGTTCATCCTTATTCAATTTACCTTTTTTCATTAAAAGGCCAACAATATCAACCTTATTAATTTTATCCTTTCTGCCCGCTCCAAGATATAGTGTTGCCCATTCTGCGTTCGCTGGAATAACGTCTTTTTCAGGCAATACCTCTATTTCAATTTTATCTGAAAGAAACGATGGTTCTTCGGTTTCTGTAAGAATTACATAAGCTGTACCGCTTGAATTCATCCGCGCTGTGCGTCCATTGCGGTGAAGAAAAGCTTCTTCATTGTGAGGCAACTGATAATGAACAACATAGTCGATTTTAGGTATATCCAATCCTCTAGATGCAAGATCTGTAGTAATCAACAGCCTGTAGCTGCCGTTTCTGAATTTTAATAAGGCCTTTTCACGATCTTCCTGTTCCATTCCTCCATGGAAAACACCATGATCTAATCCCATATCCCAAAGTAAACCGCTTATCCTGTCAACAGCTTCTCGATGATTACAAAAAACCAAAGTTGACCGATTCCCAATTTTGCATATCAGAGAAAATAGGGTCTCTAGCTTATCGGCAGCTTCAGAAATTACCTTCCTGATCTTTAGATTAGGAAGGCTGTTGGTATCTTTTAAGAAATTAACCTCCAGAGGATTTACAAGTCCGGCAAACAGGGGTATACCTTCCATCTTTGTTGCAGAAGTCAATATTCTTCTTTTGACGTTTTTTAAGCGACTGATAATAAAACTCATGTCATCTTCAAAGCCGAATTCCAATGCCTTATCAAATTCATCTAACACCAGTGTTTGAATATCATCCGGATTAAAATTCTCATTCCGAATATGATAGGCTATCCGGCCGGGAGTGCCAATCAAAACAGCCGGTGCCTGAGTCAGGTTGTTCTTCTCCGTCTTGACCGGATGCCCGCCATAAAAGCAATTGACTTTAAAACCTGTAATCATGGCTTTAAAAACTTGTTCAATTTGCATGGCCAACTCCCGCGAAGGAACTAAAACCATTGCCTGTACACCCTGCTTTGAATCATCGAGACGTTTTAACAAGGGTATTAAGAAAGCAATAGTTTTCCCTGAGCCTGTAGGTGATAAAATAATTGTATCCTTATTGATTGCAGAATCAATAGCAACACGCTGCATCTCATTGAGAGAGGCTATTTTTAAATTCTTTAATACCTTTTCAGTCATCTAGCTTTTCAAAATGCAAAGGTAATGCAAATATCCTCAATCGATTTATTCATTTGGGTTTAGTTATCCTATATAAATTTAAAAGCCAGTTCTGTCATTCAGGCTATTTTCTCTACTTTCGTAAACAAATGAATCAAAACCTCAAGCCTATCTATTTTTAAGAAATGAACAAAAATTTAATCCTTTTCCACATTCTCATTCTAAGTGTTTATTTGGCCTCCTGTCAATCAAATTCGACAACTTTGGCATCAGGTTCTGCCGATAGCATTTCAGCTACTCAAATTGTGGAAGAAACAAGCTCAGAAAAAGTAGAAACACGACAAATAAATGGTAAAAGAGCCAATGCAGCAGAAATTCTTGCTAGACCTCAAGTGCCTATTCTGTGTTACCACCAGATAAGAAATTGGGTGTCCACCGACGGGAAAATGGGTAAAGATTACATTGTTCCTGTTACAGAGTTCAAATCGCAAATGAAAATGCTTGCCGATAGCGGTTACCATACTATTTTACCTGATCAGCTTTATAATTATTTGGTTTATGGTGCCAAATTACCAAAGAAACCAATCATGTTAACCTTTGATGACACCAAACTAGATCAGTATACAACTGCAATTCCGGAAATGAAGAAATATGGGTTTAAAGGTGTCTTCTTTATTATGA
This sequence comes from Daejeonella sp., assembly GCA_041689125.1. GTDB lineage: Bacteria > Bacteroidota > Bacteroidia > Sphingobacteriales > Sphingobacteriaceae > Daejeonella. Next base: position 521 of record JBDNGV010000138.1, on the reverse strand, counting down.
CTGTTTCATTAGGTAAACCAAATTACATGAACAAGACACAGGTAAAAGAACTTTCGGACGCCGGACATGTTATTGGATCACATACTTATGACCATCAGAATGTAAAAAAATATCAGGGAGAGGATTGGGTTGCTCAGGTAGAAAAACCAACTAAAACGCTGAAAGAAATTACCGGGAAGGATGTGAAATATTTTGCCTATCCATTCGGCTTATGGAACAAAGAAGCCATACCTGAGTTAAAGAAAAGAGGATTTACTTCTGCTTTTATTCTTGCAGAAAAAAGAGATGAAAATGATCCATTATTTACAATCCGAAGGATAATTGCCAGCGGATACTGGAATACAAGAACACTCCATAACAGCATAGTTAAAAGTTTTTAATAAAATTTTTACAATTAAATCCCTATCTAATCAATATATTTGTAGATTATAAAGGATAAAATTATGAAAAAACTATTTTTATTAACCTTAATTACCGGTCTGTTTTTAAGTCTAAATTCATCCGCTCAGCAGGATAAAAGT
>JBDNGV010000137.1:0-14287 GCA_041689125.1 Daejeonella sp. | reverse complement strand
TGGTTGGTGCTTTCGGCACCTGCTCATAACAAAAAAATAATCGTATGAAAATCAAATCTATCATTTTAGCAGTTTTTTTATCAGCAATTACTGTAGTGTGCAAGGCACAAATTGCAGGAAAATGGAGTGTAGAAAAGGCTAATCTCTGGCAAAAAGAGAATTCCTGGATAAATGGAGCCAATTTTATTCCCAGTACGGCAATCAACCAATTGGAAATGTGGCAGGCTTCCAGTTTTGATGTTCAAACTATTGATCGTGAGTTGGGATGGGCTGAAAGTATTGGCTTTAATACGATGCGTGTTTATTTGCATAGTCTGGCATACAAACAAGATCCGAAAGGTTTTAAAAAAAGGATTGATCAATATCTGAATATAGCTCAAAAACATAAAATCAAAACCATATTTGTGTTTTTTGACGATTGCTGGAATAAGCTGGGTATCATTGGAAAACAACCAGTTCCAAAACCAGGAATACATAATTCAGGTTGGGTACAGGATCCAGGGGATCCCAATTATAAAGAGACTGAAAACTTTCCTGCACTTGAAACCTATGTTAAGGATGTAATGGGAAATTTTGCTAAGGATAAGCGTATTCTACTTTGGGATTTGTACAATGAGCCCGGCAATTCGGGCAAATTAGATAATTCATTGCCGCTTTTAACAAAGGTTTTTGAATGGGCAAGGCAGGTTAATCCTGATCAACCTATATCTGTAGGACTTTGGAGATGGGATTTTGAAAAGCTGAATGCCTTTCAGGTTTTAAATTCAGATATTATAACTTATCATGATTATGAAGCTCCTGAATGGCATAAAAGGGTCTTACAAGTACTGAAAACCCATGGCAGACCACTGATTTGTACAGAATATATGGCCAGAACCAATAACAGTACATTCGCTAATACCATGCCCCTACTCCAAAAAGAGAACATTGGGGCAATTAATTGGGGCCTTGTATCCGGGAAAACCAATACAATTTATGCATGGGACAAACCGATTAGGGATGGAGCGCAGCCTGAATTATGGTTTCACGACATTTTCTGGCCTGATGGCAGATCTTACAGGAAAGAAGAAACCGATTTCATCAAAAAACTGAATAATAAATAAATACCTAAGACTGATTAAAGGATTAATTTTGTGGGCATAAAAACATCCATAATTTTTAGATATGAGTATAAATTCAATTAATCCTGCAAACGGACAAGTAATTCATTCATATCAGCCGCATAGCTCAACGGAAGTCAGTAAAATTATTGACGACGCTCAGCAGGCTTGGAAAAAATGGAAGGAAACGCCCTATTCATTTCGCAGTAAGCTTTTACTTGATGCGGCAAAAATTCTTCGCAGTAAAAAAGAAGAACTTGCCATCCTGATGGCCCTTGAGATGGGTAAACCACTACAAGAAGGATGGGCAGAGATCGACAAATGCGCTGATGTTTGTGAATATTATGCAAAAAACGCAGAACAATTCTTATTGGATGAACCTGTTAATACAGATGCCTCAAAAAGCTATATAAACTTTCAGCCATTGGGAATTGTGTTGGCAATCATGCCTTGGAATTTTCCTTTCTGGCAGGTGTTTCGATTTCTTGCCCCCGCATTAATGGCTGGCAATGCCGCATTATTGAAACACGCCTCTAATGTTTTCGGATGTGCCTTGGAGATCGAAAACATTATCAAGGAGGCAGGCTTTCCTGAAAATCTGTTCCGCAGCTTGCTGATATCCGGGAATGAAGTGGATCAGGTAATCGAAAATCCCCTTGTTCAGGCCATAACAATTACTGGAAGTACAGAAGCAGGGAAAAAAGTTGCAGCAAAGGCGGCCTCCTTGCTCAAAAAATCTGTTCTGGAACTTGGTGGAAGTGATGCTTATTTGATCCTGGCGGATGCTGACCTAGAACTTGCTGCTGAAACCTGTGTGAACAGCAGACTTATTAATAGCGGACAAAGCTGCATTGCTGCCAAACGTTTTATCGTAATAAAATCTATTGAAAAACGATTTACTGAACTAATCAGACAGAAAATGTCTGCAAAAGTTATGGGCGATCCATTGGATAAAAATACTGATATCGGTCCGCAAGCAAGGCCTGATCTCAGAGATGAATTGCATCAGCAGGTATTGAGTAGTATTAAACAAGGAGCAAAATGTATTTTGGGAGGAGAAATACCTGCAACAGGTTATTCCTATTACCCTCCTACAATACTTACTGAAGTAAAAAAAGGTATGGCCGCTTACGAGGAAGAACTTTTTGGACCGGTGGCGGCAATCATTTCTGCAAAAGATGAAGAAGAGGCTATTCAAATTGCCAACGATACGCTTTTTGGATTGGGTGCTGCAGTCTTTACAAAAGATCTAAAGCGCGGAGAGGAAATCGCATCCAAGCGCCTTGAAGCGGGTTCATGTTTTGTCAATGCGTTGGTCAAATCAGATCCGCGTTTACCCTTTGGGGGCATCAAACAATCAGGCTATGGCCGTGAACTAGGAATTTATGGGATCAGGGAATTCGTAAATATCAAGACCGTTTATTTGGTAGCAACTAGGAATAAGGTATAAATGAAGTTTGTTGATAGTTAGCTGTTGTCTGTTATCAGTTATCTGGCACGTTTCTCCCATCTCTCATCTCATATCTCCCATCTCATATCTCCCATCTCATATCTCCCATCTCATATCTCATCTTAATTTACCCCACTCTGACTCTCTGAATAGGTAAAAGCCCTATCTTTACAAATAATATGGGAAAGCCTAGCTAGGGCTTAAATATTTTAATGAGCAAAAAAGGAAGAGTATTGGTTGCTATGAGTGGTGGAGTGGATAGTTCTGTTGCTGCAGTAATGCTGCATGAGCAGGGTTATGAAGTGATTGGCTTGACTATGAAAACTTGGGATTATGCATCTTCAGGAGGATCTTCAAAAGAAACAGGCTGTTGCAGTCTTGATAGTATCAATGATGCACGTGCTCTTGCAGTTGCTTATGGCTTTCCACATTACATCCTGGATATTCGTTCAGAATTCGGAGATTTTGTGATCGACAACTTCGTAGATGAATACATTGCTGGAAGGACTCCTAACCCTTGCGTATTATGTAATACACATATCAAATGGGAAGCCCTTTTAAAGCGAGCAGACAAGCTGGATTGTGAGTTTATAGCAACCGGACATTACGCCAACATTCGTTTACAAGACAGTGGTAGATATGTAATTTCTAAAGGAAAAGATGAGCATAAAGATCAGTCTTATGTGCTTTGGGGAGTATCTCAGGAAAATTTAGCTCGAACTCAGTTCCCTTTGGGCAGTTTTGCAAAATCAGAGATTAGGCAGATGGCAAAGGATATGGGACAGTTAGAACTGGCTAATAAATCCGAAAGTTATGAGATCTGCTTTGTTCCCGACAATGATTACCGTGCTTTTCTAAGAAATAAGGTTGAAGATCTTGATGAGCGTATCGGTCCTGGAAATTTCATGCTTAGTGATGGTAGCATTGCAGGAAAGCATCTGGGTTATCCCTATTATACTATCGGACAGCGTAAAGGACTCGGTGTAGCCTTTGGACATCCAATGTTTGTTACCCGTATACTTCCTGAAAGTAATACGGTAATGCTCGGTACAATAGATGAACTTGAAAAATCTGAAGCGCTGGTTAGAAATATTAATCTGGTAAAATATGAAAGTATACCGGAGCCTATGGAAGCAATCAGTAAGATCCGCTATAAAGATTCAGGCGCAATGAGTACTTTGACTCAGGAAGGTGAATTGATCAAGATTAATTTCTATCATTCAGTGTCTGGAATTGCACCGGGTCAGTCGGCGGTTTTTTATGAAGGAAATGATTTGATTGGTGGCGGATTTCTGGTCTAATTATTCCCAGCATATTGACAGGTTTTTCTTAAATTCTCCAATAATTCTATCCTGATTTAATACAGAATTTTACTTTCTGCCTATTCCTTATTTGGCTTTCCCTTTTATAATCCCTTTATTTGCAGAATATCAAAGAATTTAATGGCCAAAAATTTACTTATTGTTGAGTCACCGGCGAAAGCCAAAACCATCGAAGGGTACCTCGGAAAAGATTTTCTTGTTAAATCAAGTTATGGACATATCCGCGACCTGATCAAGACCGATGATGCCATTAATGTGGACAACAATTTTGAACAGCGCTATGAAGTTCCGGCAGATAAAAGGGCGGTAGTCAATGAATTAAAGAAATTGGCCAAGGATGCAGAAATGGTATGGCTTGCATCGGACGAGGACCGCGAAGGAGAGGCAATTTCATGGCATCTGTTTGAGACATTAGGTCTGAAAGACGAAAAAACGAAACGTATAGTCTTCCATGAAATAACAAAAACAGCCATTCTTAAAGCAATTGAAACGCCCCGTAAGATTGACTACAATTTAGTTTATGCCCAACAGGCTCGTAGAGTTTTAGATCGGCTAGTTGGTTTTGAATTATCTCCGGTATTATGGAAAAAGGTAAAACCTTCCCTATCCGCAGGACGAGTACAATCAGTAGCGGTACGGCTAATCGTTGACCGAGAGCGCGAAGTAAACAAATTTACGGCCACAGCAGCATTCCGGGTAGTTGCTGTTTTTACTACCGATAATCAAAAAGAAATTTTTAGGGCAGAATCACCTGAACGCTTTGAAAAAGCACCAGAAGCTGAAAATTTCCTAAAAGATTGCATAAATGCAATTTATACAATTAAAAGTCTGGATACTAGGCCAACAAAAAGAAGTCCGGCACCTCCCTTTACCACTTCCACGCTGCAACAAGAAGCCAGCAGAAAATTAGGCTTTTCTGTTGCCAGAACCATGTCTGTAGCTCAAAAATTATATGAGCATGGTAAAATTTCTTATATGCGTACCGACTCGGTGAACCTTTCGGATACCGCATTGAATGCCGCGGCTGATGAGATCAAGTCTGCTTATGGGGAAAGATACCATCAACTTAGGAAATTCAAGACAAAATCTGCAGGCGCTCAGGAAGCACACGAGGCGATCCGCCCCACCTCTTTCGATCAACATAAAATCAGCGGGGATAATTCAGAGCAACGCCTCTATGAATTAATCTGGAAACGTTCTATCGCTTCACAGATGGCTGAAGCCAATTTTGAAAAAACAACGGCTAAAATTAATATTTCAACTCGCCCTGAAGAATTTGTGGCGAATGGTGAAGTCATGAAATTTGATGGATTCCTTAAGGTTTACTTTGAATCTAAAGATGAGGAAGATGTTGAAATCAATCTGGATGAAGAAAACGAGGATTCAGTTCTTCCTCCTTTGAGCAAAGGCCAGATCCTGAATTTACGTGAAATGAATGCCACAGAGCGTTATTCAAGACCACCTGCACGCTACACTGAAGCTAGCCTGGTTAAGAAACTCGAAGAACTGGGTATTGGCAGACCCTCTACATACGCTCCTACGATTTCGACCATACAGAACCGAGGATATGTGGTAAAAGAAGAACGGGAAGGTAAAAAGCGGAGCTTTCAAGTCATCAACCTAAAAGATGGTAAGATCAGTTCGGCCAACAAATCAGAAAATACAGGTGCTGAAAAAAATAAATTATTTCCAACAGATATTGGTGCGGTAGTAAACGATTTTTTGGTAGAGCATTTTAAAGGCATTGTCGATTTCAACTTTACCGCCAAAGTTGAAAAAGAATTCGATGAGATCGCAAATGGTTTAAAGAACTGGACAGAAATGCTCCGATCATTTTACAATCCTTTCCATACTGAAGTAGAAAATACCTTGCAAACAGCAAACAGGGCTAGTGGCGAAAGGGAACTTGGTAATGATCCAGAAAGCGGAAAGAAAATATCTGTACGAATAGGAAGGTACGGTCCTTTCGTTCAAATTGGCGAATCAGCTGAAAATGAGGAGGATGAAAAACCACGTTATGCCAGCCTCCGTGCCGGTCAAATGATCGAAACTATTACTTTACCAGAGGCACTTGACCTATTCAAACTTCCTTTCCATCTCGAAGATTATCAGGGGAAAGAGTTAAGTGTTGGTTTAGGTCGTTTTGGGCCTTATATTAAATGGGGAGATGGTTTTATCTCATTACCTAAAGGTGAAGATCCGCTTTCAGTAAATCTAGAACGTGCTATTGAGCTTATTGAGCAAAAGAATGTCGCTGAAGCACCTATTGCACAGTATCAAAACCTGCCTGTAACCAAAGGTAAAGGCCGTTTCGGGCCATTTATTAAATGGAACAACCTATTTATCAATGTTCCTGCACGCTATAATTTTGATCAGCTAGGGCAGACTGAGATCAATGAACTAATCAGCAATAAAGTCGAAAAAGAGTCCAATCGATTTATACAAACCTGGCCTTCCGAAAAGATAGCCCTTGAAAACGGAAGATGGGGACCTTTCATCCGTTTTGGCAAGCAAATGCTAAAGCTTGGAAAAAATAAAAGCACTAAAGATAAATACAGTCCAGATGAACTGGCTTCACTTTCTCTCGAAACTGTTAAAAAACTAATCGAAGAACAAATTCCTGATGCATTTGCTGCAAAAGTTAAGAAAGTTGTTAAGAAAGCTGCGGTAAAGAAGAGCACCAAAAAGCTTGTTAAAAAATAGGCTGTTTGAAATTGTCCAGATTAGGTTAGATACCTTATGAAAAAAGATTTGCCAGAAAATATCGTCGAAAATGTGGCAATAGCTGTTGTTCTGGAATCCTCAACACCCGAAGTTAAAAACTGGAAAGTTTATCTGTTGAATCTGAAGGATGAGCCTATCTCAACCGTGCTGGTTAGTTCTAAAGGTTATGGTGAAAAAGATGGTAAACAGGTTAAAACATCTGTTTTGCGTCATTCAATCGGTACGGTAGCCGCTAAGAGCTATGCTTCCATTGAGTTAATTGATGAGCAAGTTCTCGGTCTGACAAATGAGTACTGGCTTAGTTATTATATCGGAGACCAGATTTTAGATAAGAAATTTATATTTGTACCTGAAAGTATCATTGACACCAATCTCAGTAGAATACCACTATTGAACATGCCTGGTGTGATGATTGGTTAAACAGTTTTTAACCTGAGTTAGATAATTGTTGCCCAGCAATGTTAGGTACACGTGGCTATTTATTGTAAGCCTGCGTTAACGATGGGAGCGGCATCCTTTTTGGCTTTTTTAGGCCAAAAAGATACAGCGGACAGCGTGTTTAAACGCCCAAAATCCTATTTTAAATATCTTGTTGCACTTTATTAGTCCAACTCAAAGAAAACAAATTTTGAATTCAAAATAGCAGTTAAATCTAGGCCTCCTGTTCCTGCAATTAAAATTAGAACCCTATCTTTAAGTATGGATTTGAATCAAAACATAGCCCAACTCAGCTCAGAAGAACACCGTGTTCTCGGCTCGCTGATCGAAAAAAGTAGAACTACTCCCGACTATTACCCCATGTCAATTAATGGCCTTCAGTCGGCATGTAACCAAAAAACTTCTAGGTCACCGATTGTGCAGTATGATGAAGAAACAATTGTAGAGACTTTAAATTCATTAAAGAAAAAAAGTTTAATATCCACAGCCACAGGAGGTTCAAGCCGTGTGGTGAAATACAAACATAATCTTGCGATTGTTTATCCACTGGTTCCTGCAGAACTTGCTTTAATCGGTTTACTTCTCCTGCGCGGGCCTCAAACACCTGGAGAATTGAATACCAACTCAGGTAGGCTCTACGAATTTGAAACTATTGAAGAAGTTCAGAGTACATTGCAGGATCTTTCTTTGCGGGACTTTGTAAAAGCGCTTGATCGTCGCCCAGGCCAAAAGGAAGTCCGTTACATTCACTTGCTCGGAGATAGTGTAGAAGATAAAACTAATTATCAAACAGGTATTAATCCTGCATCTGCCGAACTACTAAGCACCAGAGTTGAAATTTTGGAGAAAGAACTTTCAGAATTAAAAGAAGCATTCAATAAACTCTTGTCCGAATTAAGTTAGCCCCTTTCTAAGCAAATTTTTATTACAGAGTTATAATATTTAACTTATCTGCCCAAATAAACATTTAGTCATGTTAGAAAATATTGATCTTCAGCAGGTTTTAGTGCTTGATATTGAAACAGTGCCTCAATATCCCTCTTTTAACGAATTACCAGCAGATTGCCAGGAATTATGGGATCAAAAGACTCGATTTCAGCGCCGAGATGGCGAAACAGCAGCAGAGTTTTATTCTAGAGGAGGAATATTGGCAGAATTTGGAAAGATCATTTGTATTTCGGTTGGAATCTTCTCAAATAAAACAGAAATGCTTTCCCTGCGTGTTAAATCATTCTATGGGGAAGAAGAAAAGGAGCTGATCCAGTCTTTTATTGAGCTCTTAAAGAAACAAGCCGATTCCCTTATTTTATGTGCCCACAATGGAAAGGAATTTGATTTTCCTTATTTATGCCGCAGAATATTGATCAACGGACTAGAAATACCGGTTCAGTTGAATATTCATGGAAAAAAACCCTGGGAGATCATGCACCTGGATACGATGGATCTCTGGAAATTCGGAGATTATAAAAACTATACTTCACTGAAACTGCTTGCTGCAGTATTCAATATTCCAAGTCCGAAAGATGATATCGACGGCAGTATGGTACATAAAGTTTACTGGGAGGATAATGACTTGGAAAGAATCCGGGTGTATTGTGAAAAGGATGTAATCACTACTGCACAACTCCTGCTAAAATTTAAATCTTTGCCGGTTTTGTCTAATGATCATATCACAATTGTGAACGCCTAACTTGTATTTCAATGATCATTTGAATATTATCAAATGGTAAAGAGGGTTATAATTAGCCTGTTAAGCCTTATCTTAGTAAAAATTAGTAAAAAATGTCAAAAAATAAATCAAATAATTTTAACCTAGTACTTACCAAACTCATTACAGATGTCTTTGAAAAATCAGGTAATAAGCCATTAAATTATAAACAAGTTGCATCAAAACTTAACCTCCATGATGATGAAACCAGAGTTTTAATATTGGAGGTTTTAAAAGAAGAAACCAGAAAAGGAATTCTTCAGGAGCCTGAAAAGGGCAAATTCATATTAAAACAGCTTAAAACATTTGTAATCGGTAAAGTTGCTATGACCAGCGATGGTTCAGCATATATTGTCAATGATGATGAGTTTGAAGAAGATATTTATGTAGCTCCACGCAAACTTCGCAATGCCTTGCATGGTGATATTGTAAAAGTTTATGTCTATGCCAAGTACAAGGGCCGCAAAAAGGACGGAGAAGTTGTCGAGATTCTGCAAAGAGCGAAAATGGACTTTACAGGCATTATCAAGCTTTCAGATCGCTTTGCATTTTTCGTTCCAGACGACCGAAAGATGCTGCATGATATTTTTATTCCTTTGGATGGCCTAAATGGAGCGAAGGATGGTTATAAAGCAATAGCCAGAATCATTGACTGGCCAGAAGATGCCAAAAACCCAATTGGTGAAATCACTCATGTACTGGGTAAGCAGGGAGAGAATAATGCTGAGATGAATGCCATTTTAGCTGATTATGGTTTCCCTTTATCTTTTCCTGATGAGGTAGAAAAAGAAGCCGAATCAATAAAAGAAGTTATTACCCAAGAAGAAATCGCCAAACGAAAGGATTTCAGACAGGTACTTACCTTCACCATTGATCCTGCGGATGCAAAAGACTTTGACGATGCAATTTCTTTTCAAAAATTAAAAAACGGAAATATCGAAGTAGGCATTCACATCGCGGATGTTTCACATTACGTTAAATCAGGCTCAGCACTTGATAAAGAAGCCTATGTGAGGGGAACGTCTGTTTACCTAGTGGACAGAGTGATTCCAATGCTTCCTGAGCGATTATCTAATGGTTTATGTTCACTTAGGCCTAATGAAGATAAACTATGCTTCTCGGCTGTATTTGAGCTCGACAATGATGCCAATGTGATTGAACAATGGTTTGGAAGAACAATTATACATTCTGATACACGCTTCAGTTATGAAGATGCACAAGAAGTCCTCGAAAATAAAAGTGGAAAACATAGCGAAGAGCTTTTAAAATTAAATGAACTGGCCCATAAACTGAGAGATCGTAAATTTCAACATGGGGCAATCAGCTTTGAAAGTGTGGAGATAAAATTTCGCCTTGATGAGCAGGGAAAACCACTTGGTGTTTATGTGAAGGAGCGCAAAGATGCCCATAAACTGATTGAGGATTATATGTTGTTAGCAAACAAAAAAGTAGCTGAATTTATTGGAAAAAAGGGTAAAGGAAATCAGAAATTAACTTTTGTTTATCGTTCACATGATTCACCAAAAGAGGATGCATTGTTAAATTTCTCGCAGTTTGCATCGAAATTTGGCTATAAGATTGATATGAGTTCTGGACGCGAAACTGCCCGCTCACTTAATTTTTTAATGGCTGATGTGGAAGGTAAGAAAGAACAAAATGTTTTAACCCAATTGGCTATTCGCTCAATGGCAAAGGCGGTTTACACTACTAAGAAACACAGTCACTACGGACTTGCTTTCGATTATTATACTCACTTCACCTCTCCTATCCGCAGATATCCTGATGTGATGGTTCACCGTTTACTCGAATTATATCTGGCAGGAGGAAAATCGGTAAATGAAGAGGAATATGAAAAACAGTCAATCCATTCCTCACAAATGGAGAAAAAAGCCGCAGATGCTGAACGTGCTTCAGTAAAGTATAAACAGGCTGAATACCTTCAGAATAATATTGGTGAGGAATTCAGTGGAATTATTTCAGGATTGACTGAATGGGGAATGTATGTTGAAATTATAGCCAATAAATGTGAAGGCATGATTCGTTTGCGCGACCTTAACGATGATTTTTATGTGTTGGATGAAAAGAACTATTGTATTGTTGGGCAGAGGCGCAAAAAGAAATATCAATTAGGAGATGAAGTACGGATCCTAGTTAAAAAAGTTGATTTGCATAAGCGTCAGATAGATTTTGTTTTAGTAAAATAATATTTAAATATTTCTAAGGGAATTAAACTAAGGGTAATAAAGCAAAATTAAACTTTTTGCTAATTTTGCATCAGGCCATAGCTTAAATTAAATGCATTCGATAGAACAGCTTCAAAAAATTATTAATAAGGCTATAGCCGAAACAAAATACACCGCAAAACCAGCAGAACTTTATGAGCCTATCAGCTACCTGATGCAATTAGGTGGCAAGCGAATGAGGCCTGTGCTTGTGCTAGTTTCAACCGATTTATTTGAGGGGGATGTATTAAATGCACTTGATGCTGCAATAGGCATTGAGCTGTTTCATAACTTCACCCTGATGCATGATGATATTATGGATAAAGCTCCCTTGAGAAGAGGGAATCCGACGGTACATGTAAAATGGAACGAAAGTGCAGCGATTTTATCCGGAGACGTGATGTTCGTGGAGGCCTACAAGCTCATGATTAAGGTAGATGATACCATTTTGAGGCAAGTATTGGATATATTCTCCGATACCGCATCAGGAGTTTGCCAAGGACAGCAGGCTGATATGAATTTTGAGAAAAGGGATGATGTGAGCCTTGAAGAATATATTGAAATGATCAGGCTTAAAACTGCAGTCTTATTGGCTGGTAGTATGCAAATTGGAGCCCTCATTGGGGGTGCAGAAAAACAGCAGGCAGGTTTATTATATGAATTTGGAGAAAACCTTGGGCTTGCCTTTCAGCTTCAGGACGATATTCTTGACGTATACGGTGATCCTGAAAAGTTTGGAAAACAAGTTGGTGGAGATATCCTGGCAGATAAGAAAACCTTTCTGCTGATCAAAGCCCGAGAATTAGCTAGAGGAGAAACTGCTTCAGAACTTAATTACTGGCTGAATAAGTCTGATTTTGAACCATTGAAGAAAGTAAATGAAATTACCTCCATTTATAATTTATTAGGTGTACGGAAACTTGCGGAAGCTGAGATGGAGAATTATGTCAGAAAAGCACTAAATGCTTTGGATAGAATATCAGTAGAAAGTTCGAGAAAAGAGCTCCTTAGAGGATTTGCGGAACAATTGCTGATTAGAGAACATTAAAAAAAGCCCTGATTTTCATCAAGGCTCTTATATTTTATATTCTTGTAATCTTAAATTAAGCTTCGGCTGAAGTAGCATCACCAGATGCGTCTTTCTTTGCAGTTGCTTTCTTAGCTACTGGTGCTTTCTTAGCAGGTGGTTCTTTTACAGCCACTGCTTCTTTCTTAACTACAGGCTTTTTAGCCACCGGCTTAGCTTCTGCAACTGCTACTTCTTCGATAACCTCAGCTTTAGGGGCTGCTGCTTTCTTTGCTTTTGGCGCAGCATCTTCAACTACTACCACAACTTCTCTTGGAAGAATAGAAACATATGATTTATTATCATATCGCTTTCTGAAAATTACTGTACCATCAATCAGTGCAAAAAGGGTATGATCTTTACCAATACCAACATTTCTATCAGGATGATGCTGAGTACCGCGCTGACGCACGATAATATTTCCTGCAATTGCAGCTTGACCGCCGAAGATCTTAATACCTAAACGCTTGCTATGTGATTCGCGACCGTTTCTGGAACTACCGGCTCCTTTTTTATGTGCCATGTTATTTTTTTATTTAAAGAATTGCTGAGCAATCCCGGATTTTAAATTCAATATCAAAACGTAAAACGTAAAACGTATAACGTACAACTTACAAAGTAATGTCTGTAATCGCAATCTTAGTGAACATCTGACGGTGTCCGTTTTTCTTTTTGTAACCCTTACGACGTTTCTTCTTGAAAACGATTACTTTTTCACCCTTTAAATGAGACAGTATTTTAGCACTTACTTTGGCCCCTTTCAATGCATCGGCACCAATTGAGAATTTACCATCGTTTTCAGCTAATAATACATTGTCAAATTCAATACTAGCGCCTTCTTCTCCCTGTAAACGGTGTACAAAAAGATATTGGTCTTTAACAACTTTAAATTGCTGTCCGGCTATATTTACTATTGCGTACATTATTAATATATTTTTTTAAATGAGGTGCAAATATAAGAATATTTCTTTTGAAAGAAAATCTTATTTGGAATAATTTGTCTGAATAAAATACCCCATGCTCTGTCCACGTAATAATCCCTGATTTAACCTTAGTTCGATGTAAGGCTTGTTAAACTAATACGGTTGAAATTAGTTAGACAAGGCTCTGGAGCCAATTAATTTGGTTAATGAAAGCAATACCTGTGTAGTATAGGTCGGTTCAGCCCTTTCCTTCGGTTAGTTCCGGCAAGAAATAGCGTTCCGTTTCAAATTACCAGCAGCCGGAAGCTACCTCCTGCGGCAAGGTTTATTTTACCCAAAGCGGTATTTCATTGGAAGGGGCAGCCCCCGACAAAAGGACCAAAGCCATTTATAAAAAAAACCGGGTGGCAGCTGTTGCTTTTTGCAATTGATTTTCATCATATCTTTTAAATCTTATGCAAAAAACGGAAGAACACGGGAAGGCGTGACCGAAGAAGCACAGACCTTGCTTTCTAAAACAAATGAAAATTATTTAATTTAAAATAACCGAGCAAGATTTTATATCGAACTCAGATTAATTTAATGAAGATCAGCCACTAGATGCATCAATTGCATGGGGCTCAGTCCCCTGTTTATTGCATTCCACCAGATTAAAAACCTAAGGATCAATGCTATTTTCTATCCCTTACATCCGAAATCATATTACTTATCTCAGTAATTAACGACTTTGCCGCATCTCCAAGCTTAGGTTCCTTATCATAAGTAATATCATAAAGAACATGTTTGCTCTTGTCCTTGTATTTAAATTCAATGTAATAGCGTGGCGAATTTCTGTCTTTTGCTGATTCAGAATCCCCTGTAAGTTCATCCGGGAAGTTCCAGAATCCCAGCTCTGCCGCTTTACGATGCAGATACAAAAGATCATCTTTACGCATTTTTACCATTGTCTTAATCAATGAATCATTCTTATTTACATACTGAAAATCTCCGGTTTTGGAATAATATTGATTGACCATACTATCCCCAAGACCGTATTTAAAAGTAATGGATTCAAAATCAGAAAACCGGTAAGGGGCATTCTTAACCATAATGGAATAATAATAGACCATGTATAACAGAAATGGAGTTATTATACAAATCGCTAAAAATATCTTTTTTCCTCTTTCACTCATAAATTTGATGTAATTACAAATACGTGTCTATTAAAATTTTATTAATGTTTTGTTGCCTGATCTTCCAGATTATGGATACGATTCTCATCAGGTGCACTTAATTCTGCCGGAGGATTAAATTCTCCCTCCCATTTAGCAATAACAACTGTAGCCAGACAATTC
>JBDNGV010000136.1:0-5517 GCA_041689125.1 Daejeonella sp. | reverse complement strand
TTTTTTTAGGAAAGAAAAAGAACTACTTTCTGAAAAAAGACTGAGTGAAAAGGATAACACAAGACCTAGGTTAGCAATCATGATCAACCTGAGGAAAAAGTTCTCTGCAGCTACTTTTAGATCACTTATTTCAATCAAAACCGTTGCCGCCAAAGTCCCAAGTAGAACAAAACCAATTTCAAGTGGGAACCGAAACAGAACGATCCTAATAGATCGGACAAAAGTCTGCACTGAGGGAAATTTTATAAATGACGGTTTATCTAAAGATATAAAAAAACAAAAATTTATTGTTAGCCTAAAATTCAGCTAACCAATAACTTATATCCCTTTCCGTGCACATTAATAATCTCAACCTTCGGGTCTTCTTTAAGGTACTTACGGAGTTTGCTTAGGAAAACATCCATACTCCTGCCATTGAAATAGTTATCATCATGCCAGATGGAGATCAATGCCTCTTCGCGGGTCAGAACCTCATTTTTTTTAAGACATAAAAGCCTGAGTAATTCTGCTTCTTTAGTTGATAACTTTTGTTGAGAATCGCTATTTGTGATCAATTGAGCAGTATAGTCAAACTTATAGGTGCCAATTTCAAATTTTGATGGTAAATCTGATGCATCTATCTTTTCAGGATCTGATACCCGCCTAAGTAAAGCATTGATTCTCAAAAGTAATTCCTCAATACGGAATGGTTTTGTGATATAATCATCTCCACCTAAATTATAGGCCTCAGCTTTATCCTCAATCATGGTCTTAGCTGTTGCAAAAATGATCGGGACTTTAGGGTTAATACGGCGGATGTCTTTACCTAAAGTAAAACCATCCTTTTTGGGCATCATCACATCGAAGATACACATGTCAAAATGGTCATTATTGAACGCTTTAAGAGCTTCATCTCCATCCTGACAAAGTACAACTTCAAACTTTCCTTTTAATTGTAAATAATCCTGTAAAAGCATACCCAGATTCGGGTCGTCTTCGGCTAATAATATTTTTTTCATATCAAGGATCCCAAAAAAGGAAAATTATTTTTTTATTAAATCTGCTCCTTCATGCCGTAGGTTTTAAAGGAATACTTATCTCAAATTCTGATCCAAGATCTTTTTCACTCTTCACACGTATAGCTCCATTCAACCGTTTAACAATGTTATTCACATAGCTTAAACCCAAACCAAAACCTTTAACATCATGCAAATTTCCGGTTGGAATCCGGTAAAACTGGTCAAATATCTTTGAAAATTGATCTTTGCTCATTCCTATCCCTTTATCAGCAACCTGAATAATGAGGTTTTTACCTGAGATGTAGGTGCTAATCTTAATCTGAGGATTTTCCGGACTATATTTATTCGCATTATCAAGCAGGTTAAAGATCACATTTGACAGATGTAGTTCATCACCACTAACTATAGAATACCTAGCTTTCAGATCAAGTTCAATGCTGGCATTCCTCTTTTGAAGCTGGAGGGACATACTATCTACTATCGCTGAGAGAAGATCGTTCATATCCACATCCTTGTGTTCAAGTTTCAGATTACCTTTATCAATTTTTGCAATATTTAGTACGCGTTCAATATGACTTCCAAGACGAACATTTTCATCATAAATGATATTTGCTAAACGTTCAATCCGACTTTTATCACTTGTCAGTTCCGGATCTTTCAGAGCCTCGCTTGCAATCATAATGGTAGCTACGGGAGTTTTAAACTCATGGGTCATATTATTGATAAAATCAGTCTTCATTTCTGAAATTTTCTTTTGCATCAGAATAGAATGAATGGTGTATCCGAAGCTAAAAATTAGTATCAGCAATAATCCACCCGACAAACCCATCATGGCTGTCATGTTAGAAAGAATGATGGAGTTCTTATTTGGGAAGGTAATAGTCAGCATTCCTGAATCTCTAATCATGTCTTTTGGAAAGAGCGGAGTTTCATAGCTATTATAAGGCAGGAATTTTGTTTGGTTGGAAGCTCTTGTAAAAATTAGTGAGTCCCTCTTTGCTGAAGTTACTTTGTATTCATAATTACTCAAAATTGAGAGATTACGTAACTCTGCTCTGAGCATGGAGTCTAGTGCCTGCGGGTGAACACGTTTATTTAATGGAACATCAACCTCCCTGTATTCCTGATAAAGATCTTTAAATACATCCTCTTTGTTTTCCTTGGCAAAATATTGTTTCACTTTTTGTACCTTATTATCCTGTTCTGCATCCGGTGCTTCAGGCGGACGAGGTAGATTTCTTAATCTTGGTCTTGGAATGGTGCGCAGAAATGCTCCCTCAACTGGGTCAAATACGATATATTGAGTCACAGAATCAGGCAATATACCCAAGGCGGTTCCATTTATTACAGCATTAATTTGAGGGTGGTCTTTTGTTGCTTTGGAAATAGTTCTTCGCGTTTGCTCATGGATCTGACCAAATGCATCCTCCACCTGAAAGACATCTACTCGCAGGTTATATTGAAGATCTTTTAGCTCAGACGCTGAAACTGCATCATTAAATGAAAGAACATTTGGATATCTGGCTCTCATCAGACTGTCCCTAATCATAAATATACTATCCGCCTTTCTTTGCTGAACCAGCATATAATTTTCGTCAGACATCCTTGGTATCCTTCGCTTTATCCTGACAGGTTTTATAGGGGCAGTCACATATACTGGTGTCCTTTCAATAATTACAGGTGCAGGAAGACTGATAAACTCTGCCTTCTTTTCAAGAAAATTATTAGCATCTATTTTGGCAAGCCGTTCAATCACATTGTTCAATGCTTCATGCACGGATTGATCAAACAAGCGTGATTGAAGTTGGTAAGACTGCCTGAAAAAATACCATTGCATTCCCATTACTCCTAACAAGGCGATGGCCATTAATCCAATTATTAAACTGATGCTTTTACTCTTCATCCTGAAACAAAAATACACAACACACTCTTTGTCAATATAGTTTTAACATATTTTAACAAAGCATTAACATAATCCACTCAATCAGCTATTTACATTTGATTCAGCAAACCGGCTCGCTTAAATAGCAACATTTTAAAAACTAAATTTAAAACAAAGCAAATATGAAAAGGTTCATGCTCAATCCACACCTAATGTTAATGGGATTTATTACTCTAATCGTTTTAAGCTCAGGTACTTCTGTGAAGGCACAGGAAGAAAAAAGGATCAGCCAAAGCATAATTATTAAAAATGGGGACACAATAATCAATGGTAAAAAATTAAGCGCTGCAGATCAGCAAGAAAGAATTCGTTTAAGGCAACAGTTCAAGGATATGGAAAGTGGGATGAAAGGCTCGGGTGGGCGGAATGAAAAACGAATAATTGTTAAACCTGGATCTGGAAATAAACAAGAGATCATCATTAGCCGCAAAGGTGACGTCCCGCATGTCTTGCATTGGGACAATAACGAAATGGGAGAGTTTGAATTTAATCTCAATAATAAAATGCCGGATGGATTTCATGTATTTAAGTTTAAAGGCGACAGTATGTCATTTGACTTGAATACTGATACTCTTATGAAAGAGTTCAGGTTTCAAATGAATGGATTGGATAGTAATTTAAGAAAAAGGATAATCACTATGCACCGTAATATGACACCACCACGGGCACCCCGTCCTCCAGGGATGCCAATGCACCCGGCTCCACCTATGGCATTTGAATTTGAAAGAAGCGAATTTACCGGCATGAGGAACAGGAATAATTCCTCTTCATTTAGTTATAATTCTACTGATAAGAACGGAATATCCAGCAGGATGAATATCCGTCTGAGTGATGCAGAAGAAGATCAGCTGAAAACCATAATTGGTATTGAGAATGCCGACAAGCTCTTGGATATAAAGGATATGACTTTATTCCCTAATTTTTCAAATGGTAAGATTGGAATCTCGTTCAATTTAGATAGCAAAGGCCCCATAAGAGTAAGGATTCTGAATAGCGATATGAAGCAAATATTTACGGATGAGGTTGCCAATTTTAATGGTTCTTACATGAAGCAGATATCATTACCTGAAAATGGAATATATTATATTTCTATAAACCAGAATAAAGTGTCGTATGTAAAACAGTTAGTTAAAGAGTAATTAGTTTAGTGAGAATCAAAAAGCCCCGTTCCAGATTACTGGAAGGGGTTTATGATTTTTATAACTTCAGGATGCTTCTTAACATTCCCCAGTTAATAAGCCTCATTATTAAAAATACCAATTATGTATTTTAGATAATTTGAAAAGATAAACTATTTTAGTTTCTTAAGAGTTTTAATAAATAAAATTGCATTTGAAACAAAAATATGAGCTTTTCAAGCGGTGAGGAAACGTTAAAGACTTGGGTAGCTTTATATTCTGATAAAATGTATTCATGGGTTTTTTATAAAACCGGTGATAAAGAAAGCTCTGAAGATTTAGTTCAGGACAGATTTTTATCAGCCTTTAAGTCAATTTAACAATTTGAAGGTAAAAGTGATCCAAAGACCTGGCTATTTGCCATATTAAATAATAAGATCGCAGAACATTTCAGAAAGATTTATCGCAATCCGGTTTTATCTAATAGAAAGGATGATTATAGTGAAAAAATAATGAATATTTTTTTCAATAAAGATGATGGGTGGTTAAAAGAAGAGATTCCTCGAAATTGGCCAGATGAGGAAATACATCTACTAGATGACCATGAATTTAAAAGTGTTTTAGAGAGTTGTATGAAGAACCTTCCAGCCAAATGGAATGCAGCTTTGCAATTAAAATACTTAGAAGAAAAGAAAGGTGAAGTAATTTGTCAGGAATTGGAAATTACAGCATCTAATTTTTGGCAGATTTTACACAGAGCAAAATTACAGCTCAGAAAATGCTTAGATATTAATAGGTTTAGAAAATAATGTAATGGGAAGGATAGCGAATATGTTAATGCTTTCATGTAAAAAAGCAACATCCTTAATTGAAAAAAAATCACTAATTGGTCTTTCAGTTAAAGAAAACTTACAGTTAAAAATTCATAATAGAATGTGTGTTGTGTGCTTATATTACAAGAAACAAAGCTTAATTATAGATGATTTACTACATGAACTAATATATAATTCGGAGAGCGCTCCTCTAATAAAAAATGAAGCATTGAAAGAAAAAATCATAAAAAACCTTCATTAGTATAAAAAAACTGCTCTGAAACATATTATTCTCATACTAACTCTGCTCCTGCAAATTACTTTATCCAAAGCACAAGAAGCAGAGGCTACAAATCAGAAAGGGATTGTCTTTTTTAAAGGATCCTGGAAAGAAGCTATTCAGAAAGCAAGAAAAGAAAACAAACCTATTTTTTTGGATATATACGCAAGCTGGTGTGTATCATGTAAGTTGATGAAAATGAATACGTTCTCTAATCAAAAGTCAGCTGATTTCTACAATCGTACTTTTATTAATGTTTCATTAAATGGAGAAGAAGGTGATGGTGCTGTTTTAGCAGCCAAATATCAAATCAGAGGCTACCCAACTCTAATTTATTTAAATAAAAACGGCAACCCCATTTTATATA
>JBDNGV010000135.1:0-4635 GCA_041689125.1 Daejeonella sp. | reverse complement strand
ATTGGCTACATGGTTTTAGGAGCGGTATTGGGACTTCTAACTGCCGGTTTCTGGGCCAAAGTTGTTAAGCATGGAGAAGAAGCCTGATCAGGATCTTCCACCTTTTGTAAAGACTTGGAATCAGTTCTACTATCTGTTGATTGTATGGCTGGTCCTCCTAATTGTCTTGTTTTATCTGTTCACTAAAACTTATGAATGAGCGGGATTGACTGGATAGTGCTGTTTACTACCCTTTTGATAATTGTCGTATATGGCATTTACAAAAGTCGGGGGACAGAAAATATTGAAGGCTATCTACTTGGCAATCATTCTTTTCCTTGGTATAGTGTAACTCTTTCGGTCATGGCCACTCAGGCCAGTGCGATCACTTTTCTTTCGGCTCCCGGACTTGCATTCTCATCAGGAATGGCATTTGTTCAGTTTTACTTTGGCCTTCCACTGGCCATGATCGTACTCTGTATCACCTTTGTCCCCATTTTTCATAAACTCAAGGTTTATACGGCATACGAATTTCTGGAAAATCGTTTTGACCTTAAAACAAGGGCATTAACTGCCTTTTTATTCCTGATACAGCGCGGACTCTCGACCGGAATCACTATTTATGCGCCATCGATCATTCTCTCTACCATTCTTAATATTGATACCACCATTACTACCCTGTTTATCGGCGGACTTGTGATCAGCTATACAGTTTATGGGGGAACGAAAGCCGTATCCTATACCCAAATGCTGCAGATGGCTGTCATATTTTCAGGAATTTTGGTGGCAGGGATCTTGGTCGTAAAAATGCTTCCGGAAAGTGTGGGATTTGGAAAGGCCTTACAAATAGCCGGTAAAATGGGCCGGACAAATGCCATAGATTTCTCCTTCGACTGGAATAATCAGTATACAGTATGGAGCGGATTGATCGGGGGATTTTTTCTGCAATTATCCTATTTCGGAACTGATCAAAGTCAGGTAGGGCGCTATCTTACCGGTTCATCTATTGGACAAAGCAGGCTGGGATTATTGATGAACGGCCTTTTGAAAATTCCAATGCAGTTTCTGATTCTATTGATTGGAGTACTTGTTTTTACATTTTATCAATACCATCAACCACCGGTTTTTTTTAATAGCTATGAGTTGGGTAAGTTGGAAAAGAGTCCCTATAACAAAGAACTAGACAAGATAAAAACAGATTACTCCAATGCATTTACAGAGAAGCAGGCAGAAATCAATCTCCTAGAAAAGGCGATGGATGCAAAAGATGAAACAGCCATAAACGTTCAACGTACAATTCTGGAGAATGCCGATAAAAAAACCAAAGCAATCAAACAGCAGGTTGTTGACTTAATGAAAAAGAATGATCCTGAGGCAGAAACAAATGATAATAATTATGTCTTCCTGAGCTTTGTAACCAAATATCTTCCGCAAGGACTTATCGGTTTACTAATCGCGATCATTTTTCTGGCTTCCATGGGATCCACCTCAAGCGCCTTAAATTCACTGGCTTCAACAACGGTCATTGATATTTACAAACGAATGGTGAACCCAAATGCATCTGATGAAAAATATCTATCAGTTTCAAGATGGACAACCATCATCTGGGGTATATTTTGTATCCTAATGGCACTCTATGCCAGTAAAATGGGGAATCTGATTGAGGCTGTCAATATTTTAGGCTCGCTATTCTATGGAACAATACTTGGAATATTCGTCGTTGCTTTTTACCTTAAAAAGATCGGAGGATCGGCTACCTTCACCGCTGCCATCATTACCGAAATAATTGTCTTTAGTTGCTGGATGATGGATCTGATGGCTTTCTTGTGGTTGAATGTAGTGGGTTGTTTACTGGTGATGCTAATTGCTATGATACTCCAGAAATTTCAGAAAAATACGCTATCAACCTGAGTTCGATATAAAGAGGTTAAATTAATTCGGTTGAAATTGGTCAGAAAAGGCCCTGGAGCCTATTAATTTGATTATTGAAAGCAATACCTGTACAGTGTAGGTCGCTTCAGCCCTTTCCTTCGGAGTAGTTCCGGCAAGAAATAGCATTCCGTTTCAAAATACCAGCAGCCGGAAGCTACCTCCTGCGGCAAGGTTTATTTTACCTAGAGCGGTATTTCATAGGGAGGGGCAGCCAGACAAAAGGACTAAAGCAATTTGAAATAAACTCGGGTGGCAGCAGTAGATTTTTGCAATTGAATTTCACGATATCTCTTAAATCTGCTGCAAAAAAACGGCAGAACACGGGATTGGCGCGGCCGAAGAAGCATAGACCTTGCTTTTTAAAACAAGAGTAAATTATTCAATTCAAAATATCCCAGCAAGCTTTTATATCGAATCTCAGGTTATTAGCTAATCAGAGTAAACAATTATTGAAATCAGAGTGTGGAAATCTTATCAACAGATTTTGAATTCAGACTCTTCCTCAAAAATCCATCAAAGAGGTATAATCCTATAATAATGTCAACGAAGAAAAAGATATTGATATATGATCTGTTCAAATATTTACTTATATCTATTACGGGTGTGTTAAATTCAGGGATTTTGAATCCTACAGTCTGAGACCATTCGATCTGATAAAATAAAAGCCCGAGCAAAGCAGTAATCGTAAACATGAAAAATGCTGCAATTCCGAAAATAATTCTTTCATCAATCAATGATTTAATTGAAGCATGAACAGGTTTCAGGTTGATTTTCTCCATCACATTTCTGGTAAAACCCATGGAAGGCTCGTCTTGATCTGATGCAGAAACCAGGCTATTGAATGATTTGCATTCTTCATATACCTGCTGATAAAGCGGATCGCTTTTTATCAGTCGCTCTGTTATTACTTTTTCCTGATTATTACTTTTTCCATCCAGATAATCCCAGATTCTTTGTTCTATAAGGTTCATATTAATTCCTCCACTTCATGGTGTAAAATATTTTCAATTTTTTCTTTAAGGCGATGCCTGGCCCGGTGTAGCTTTACTTTAACCGTGTTGGCTTCCATACCTAAAGCCTGCCCGATCTCTTCAAGTGATTGCTCACCCTGATAGAAAAGCGTAATTATTGCCGAATCATCAGGTAATAATTGATTTATAGCTCGGTTGACAAAGACCATTTTTGATTTATGTTCCACATCATCAGATCTAAGATCTGAAACGTGGTTCTCAACCTTTAGCAAAGCTCCCTCAGCATCTAAGGAATGAATATCAAGTCGTCTCTTTCTTAAAAAGGCCATGGCTGTAGTTTAAACAATACTATAAAGCCAGGTGCTGAACTTCGAAGTATTTTTAAATGTATTTAAGGATCGGTAAGCCTTTATAAAACTGTCCTGAGCAATTTCCTCTGCATCCTCACGATTCTTTGTAAATCTTAATGCCAAAGTAAACACAAAGCGCTAATGGCATTCCATAAGATCGGCATAGGCTAACCTTTCGCCCACGAGCACCTTATTTATCAGTTCTGTATCTGAAGACTTCTTGTGCATCAATCATCCATGTGACGCCTGAATATTTGGAAAGGTTATAGCTTTTGATTTCACATATCATCGAGAAAAGAGAGTCGAAATCTAACGAAGAAGATAAAGCTTAGTTAAAATGAGCCCTGTATGATGCAGGACTGATTTAATGCCTATGTCTTTGGGATTATTGCCACCGTCAGTCTGCTCACGCAATTCATTTTCCCTCTGTCATCATACAACTTGATATCCCAGACATGGGTTTTGCCGCCGATATGAATGGGTTTACAAATACCGGTTACAAAACCTGATTTAACCGGCCTCAAGTGATTGGCATTAACCTCCAGTCCCACTCCAATATACTTTTCCGAATCAATGATCATATTAGAAGCTACGCTTCCCAGCGACTCGGCCAAAACCACGGATGCTCCCCCATGGAGAATTCCGTAAGGCTGATGCGTTTTTTCATTGACAGGCATACGGGCAGAGATTGAATCCTCTGTAATTTCAGTAAACTCGATTCCAATCAAATCACCAATATGGCCTTTTGGTCTGCCATTAAGCTCTTCTACGGCATATTCTCTTGACCAGATCATAAATATCTTTCTTTAAGGATTCTTATGTGATGATTCAGATGACCCACTATGATAAAAACAAGGGCTTTTGTAGATATTAGCTTCCCGTTTGAGATTCCAACACGTTCAAGTTCAGTCTCATTGAAACTTCTAACAAGAAACAGATTGGCTTTCCTCAGGTGTTCAAACTCTTCAGCCATGCTGCTGAGCGTTCTGTCGGAAAAGTGTGCATTGGCCACATAATCATTCTCTTCAAAACCGGGCAAAGGCGTAGCGTCATTACGGGCAATCCGCAAAGCCCTGTAGGCCATGATCCTTTCTGTATCCAAAATATGGCCAACAAGTTCAAGAATGGACCATTTTCCTTCTGCATAGGCAAAACCTGCCTTATCTGAAGGTATTTCTTTTAATAATGCGGAGAAGGATTCGATCTGATCTTCTAGTGAGGTAAGAACATCATCATTTACCGTATCAATGTATCCCTTGTAAAAAACAGGGTATTCATCAGCTTGTGGTCGGTTCATAGGTCATATTACTTTTTAAAACAATTCGGAAGGTGGTTCCTTTGCCAATTTCAGATTCTTTGACAAAAACACTTCCTTGGTGATAGTTTTCAACGATCCTTTTGGT
>JBDNGV010000134.1:0-3393 GCA_041689125.1 Daejeonella sp. | reverse complement strand
TGATATTATTGATGGTATTTATATAGAATTTGGTAAGAAAGGTATAATAGTTTAATCATGAATTTTGTTGATAGATCTATAATTTATCGCTTTCATCAAGAGCGAATTGAGATGTTCGGTGAGGGTACAAGTGCGGCCCTTGGATGGAAATCAGATGAAAGTCAAACCGTTCGTTTTGAAATTTTATCTCAAATAGGGGATATGACTGGACTTTCAATACTTGATCTGGGCTGCGGACACGGAGATCTGTGTGCATTTCTAAGAAGAAAGTATTCTGATCTTCGCTATGCAGGTATTGATCATATGGAAGAGTTACTTGATGTGGCAGCATCCAGATATGGTTCATTACCCGACACTACATTCTATTTGGGAGATTGTTGGTCGGCAGATTTACCCAACATGGATTTTGTATTAGCCTCTGGTTTATTCGCCTATAAAAATAGTCAGCCTGACTTTATATTCAGAATAATAGGTCGTTTATTTGCATCTTGCCGTTTAGGCACAGGCTTTAATTTGTTGAAGAATGTTAATGATCCTGATGGGATATTGGTCAATTATGATCCGCAGGAAATTCTAAATTATTGCCGTCAATTAAGTCAAAAAGTGGTATTAAGAGAAGGCTATGCTGAGGATGACTTTACCGTCTTTATTTATAAATAGAAATCTCTCCAACAAAATTAAGGAATTAAGTATCTCTAATTCTTATCTCGGTGAGTTCATGAATTTTTTGGTTTTTCTTGTGTCTTCGACGGTATCTCTTATATAAATTACTTCAGCTATAATTTCCTGAACATATGACTTTAAAGTTTAATCACCCTTTTTTCTTCTACTCTTTATTCAATTGAACAGACGAAAAATTTTTCATTTGAAATGCTTTTTTACCCATAACATCGGCTTCATTCTCCAGTCCTACATCGTCATTAACCGGTACACCGTCTTTCATTTGTAAAGTGCGCTTAACTCTTCCTTGCTTTTGCTGGGCTACATGCCAAGCTTCATGTGGAAGATGTTTCTCCTGACCAGGACCTAGGTGAATATTAGTTCCCTGAGCATAAGCATGGGCTTGAAGTTGGGCAGGTCTTGAAGAATTATAATGAACTTTAACATCATCCAGTGAGAGCCCAGAAAGATTCTCTACACCTGATTTTAGACTATCAGGTAAACCTGTGTTATTAATTGACCCTTGTACTTCTTCCCTTTGAACAGGATTATTATCAGTTCCTATACTTGTGATTTTAAACTGAAATGCTGCTATTTGTGTCGTATCAAATTTTCCTTGTAAAGGACCTTCTTCCTCAGTTCCGGCTCTTTGAACAGTTTCAAACTTTCCTTGAAGAGGTTCTTCTTCCTCTACTCTTTGTAGGGTATCAAATTTTCCTTGTAATGGATCTTCTTCCTCAGCTCCGGCTCTTTGAACAATTTCAAACTTTCCTTGAAGAGGTTCTTCTTCCTCTACTCTTTGTAGGGTATCAAATTTCCCTTGTAAAGGTTCTTCTTGCTCCATGAGCTGAGCAGAACCTTTTTTCATTTGTAATTCCTCCTCCGCTTCTTGTCTTTGTAATGCAGGGATAGCCGGAAATGAAAAGGCTTTTCTTAAAGCTACCACTTCAGATACTGAGCTATTGACAGAATTTATTTTTTGACTATTCTTCTTTTGATAAGACATGATCTGAAATTGGAGACTATACTTGAATTAAAAATACAAGAAAAAATGCAATAAAATTATCAAAAATTAAAACTAATGCAATTTATTTTATGCACAAATCTGCTTCAGAGAAGTGCTTTATAGCCATTAAAAGAATTAGTTAAATTTGTCATTGTAGGATTTTAAAGACTAATAGTTAAGATTTTAACTTTCTATCTGCCATTTATTCTACAATATGCCTGTTTCTTATGCTCAAAGCAGATCTTTTTTACCTTCGTTTAAACTCATTCGAAAATTACTATCCCATATTTACCTCTCATAAATCCCAATCGTCCCCGTATATAATTTATCAGCATTGGCTTTACTATTTGCAATGAAAAGCTTTCTTGAAGAGTATCCGGCAATACCAAGCGATACATTAAAGTCGGTTTTATCCAAAATTTGAAATTTAGCATCAGTTTTAATCAGTTTAGGATTGCCGTAGCAACCAAACCATCACTGATTTTCATAAAATTCAGCTGTTTGAATTCCCTTATAGGTATAGCCGCTTGGAATGACATGACGTTTAAAAAACTTAAAATCCATATCATATTCATAGATATAATTTTCGGAATAGCCTTGAGGTAAACCACCAATTACAAAGAATTTCCCTTTGCAAAAAGAGATACCGCCCGCACCATGAACCAGTTCAGGTACCATATACCTAGCCAATTCTTTCAGGTTTGCTGCGTCATAGACAAAAACCCAGGAATCCTCTTGACCCTGAAGCTCGTTAAATTTACCAAGGTTAACCGCTACATATACTCTTCCAACCACGTAACACAAATCACCATGATGATTTAAAAAAACCTTAATCCGGTCCGATACCTTGCCTTTCAGATCTGTTCTAACCAGCTCATTGGTAAAACTCCAAAAGATGTTGTTTTTCTTATCAGTGCTGATACCCTGTAAATGCATAGGGTAGAGTCCTTCATACTTGATATTATTAATTAAAGTATTTTCATAAAGTAAACTATCATCACTTGTTCTTTTATAGAAAACCCAGTGTATTGCCTCATCTGATATTATATTAAGGGTTGGGATCAGTAAAAAAAAAGTATAAACATTATGTTTTTCATGTTGGCGTATCTAAATTTTAGGTTAATTATTTTAAAGTATATATCAAAAATATACAGGTAGCATTTATGAAAAGAATCATAAATATAACAACATCAAATTGCTATCAAAAGGCAGAATAAGATTTTAAAACGTATATTTATGTCTTAAAATTTAAGTTTTTATTTTAAAAATTCGCATATTATTTATCAATTAAAACCAATACATATGAAAAAGACGTCAATTTTATTTGCTTTAGTTACTACTTTGTTTTTATACAGTTGTAATCAGGGAGAAACACAGAATACGGAAACTTCTGCTGAAAGTGGGGATCCTGTTTATACCTGTTATACCGCAGTATTTGAAAAAGATACAGCTCATCTTAAAATTCAGACAGATACAAACGGTAAAATTATTGGTGATTTTACAATTAATTATGGCGAATTAAAACCTAATTCATTAGAAAAGGGTAGTAATGTGGGTACTGTTGAGGGTAAATTTAGTGGTGATACCCTCTTTGTAGATTATACACATACAAGTGGATCAATATATAAAGAAGGATTTAAAAACCCATTGGCATTTTTGAAGGAGGGTGAAAATTTAGTACTTGGTGTGGGAGAAATTATGACTCATTTAGGAAGAACCTATTTTGT
>JBDNGV010000133.1:0-1658 GCA_041689125.1 Daejeonella sp. | reverse complement strand
ATGCCCCGGCTGACCGTGTGGAGGGTTGACTTTTAAACCGGCAGGTACTGGCGCCGGCAGTGCAGGAGTTGCCTGAATATTTTGAGGGCTTGCGGCAGGAACAGAAGTCCCATCCGTATTTACCAAAGGCGCTCCAACTGCAAGATCACAGCGATGCCCCGGCTGACCATGTGCCGGATTAATTGTCGGACTAGCACCAGCATCCTGCTGGGGCATAGGTGGAATACCCTGAGTTGAAATGGCAGGTTGTGGTGCTTCATTTCGCTGATCCATCATGACAGCAATTATTGTAGCGCCGGTAAGGATTATTCCTCCAATTATAACGATAGTCTTCATTTTATTCTAATTTATCCGGCATTCTATCTTTAAACAAGATTCTGGACCCAGGTGAATTGCAAAATTATAAATAATTTAAACATTACAGGTTTGCCGACCATTTAATTCCATTTATTAGCTTAGCAGAATAAAGCAAGGTAATTGAGATATTTTGTACATATAGGCTATAAGGGCACCAACTATTTCGGCTGGCAACGGCAGCCCGACAAGCTAAGTGTTCAGGAAA
This sequence comes from Daejeonella sp., assembly GCA_041689125.1. Classification (GTDB taxonomy): domain Bacteria; phylum Bacteroidota; class Bacteroidia; order Sphingobacteriales; family Sphingobacteriaceae; genus Daejeonella. Next base: position 1,096 of record JBDNGV010000133.1, on the reverse strand, counting down.
TTCTGGAAAATAGCCTTAGCCGCATCTTTAAGCAAAACATGACCATTTTCGGCTGTGGCCGGACTGATGCCGGGGTTCATGCCAGTCAGTATTTCTTCCACATGGATATAGAAAAGAACTGGAACTTCGACCTGTTTTTCAGGCTTAACCGAATCCTACCGAATGATATAGCATTATATCATATTATCCCCATGGAAGGTCAGCCACATGCCCGCTTTGATGCCATTCAACGAGTTTACGATTTTTTTATTCATACCTATAAAGAACCCTTTTTAAGTGATAGAAGCTCACTATATCCTAGAAACGGCTTTGATTTGAATAAAATGAAAAAGGCGGTAAATCTCCTTCCTTTATATGAAGATTACCGTGCATTCTGCAAATCGCCCGATAAAAATGAGCATAATATCTGCCATATTTCTGCTGCTAGCCTGTACGCAAACAACAGAGGCGACAGAATTCGTTTCAGGATTTCCTCCAACCGTTTTCTTGGTCGGATGGTTCGTATTCTGTCAAGAAAACTTATTGAAATCGGAGATGGTACACTGAGTGTGGATGAGTTTGAAAGTCATTTGATTTCAAAAAATATTCCGGCAAAAATACTTCCAGCACATCCGCAAGGACTTTTTCTTTCAAAAGTTACCTACCCTTATCTTGATCTTGAGTCTAAAGCAGAGTTTGGGGGTACAGGAGATGATTCTTATTGGCAGGAAGTGTGAATTAAAATAGCTGGATTGCGGGGAAAAAATAGCTGGAAATCAACTATAAATTTAACTCAGCTTAAACGCATTAGCTTGAGACTTCAACATAATGAACGTTATTTAATACAGTTAAAATTGATCAGAAAAGGCTCTGGAGCTAATTAATTTGATTATTGAAAGCAATACCTGTGTAGTATAGGTCGGTTCAGCCCTTTCCTTCGGTTAGTTCCGGCAAGAAATAGTGTTCCGTTTCAAATTACCGGCAGCCGGAAGCTACCTCCTGCGGCAAGGTTTATTTTACCCAAAGCGGTATTTCATAGGGAGGGGCAGCCCGACAAAAGGACGAAAGCCATTTAAAATAAACCCGGGTGGCAGCTGTATCTTTTTGCAATTGAATT
>JBDNGV010000132.1:0-3708 GCA_041689125.1 Daejeonella sp. | reverse complement strand
GTCTTGGAGTTCGTGTTATGCCAAAGGGTGGCCTTCCAATGCGTTCATCGATTTCGAATTTAATTGATGATCCTGATGCTGATCGACAACTGGATAATTTCAAAACCGGGAACGTGGCTTTTACACCTGAAATCCGTTTTTATATGGGAAAGCAGGCTATGAGAGGTTTTTATCTTGCTCCCTTTGCCCGTATAAGTAGTTATACTGCAGAAATGCCATTTGAATTTGATGTAAATAATACTACTCAAATCATACCCCTCAGTGGAAAGCTAAACACCTTTACCGGTGGTCTATTACTAGGTGCGCAATGGAAGCTTGGAGGAAAAGTATACCTCGACTGGTGGATGCTTGGTCCGCAGTACGGTTCTTCTGATGGAACACTTGACGGTAAAAGAGCTCTGAATTTACAGGAACAGCAGGAACTCAGAAACCAACTTCAGGATATTGAAATCCCATTTGCAGAAACAACAACAACGGTGGATGCCAATGGTGCTAGGTTAGATATCAAAGGTCCTTGGGCCGGTTTGAGAGCCGGATTATGTCTTGGAATTCGTTTTTAAGAAATTTCTTACAATCAAATGCCGTTTTTTCTTAAAATCCGGTATTTCTTTTTATTTTAAACCAGAATTTGGTTTCTTGCACATGTATACCGGGTATAAAAATAACTTAAAGCAGTGTTGTCTATCCCTTTTTCTTGGGGGATGGCTCATGCTTTTTGGAAGTGCAGCAGCAGGTAATGGAGAAGATTTGCATCAACTTGCTCAGCGGGCGCAGTTAAGGCTCAATGCCCTTCATAATGCTAATTCAGAGTCTGATAAGATCAGGCAATTCGAGTTGCTTTTGAACGATGAAGGGTTTTTGAGATACCGCCGCACCTATATTAACGGTAAGCAGGAATATTATTCTTTCAATCTGATGCGCATCAAAACAATCGATTATCTGGGAAATACCTCAACCGGAAAGTTAACGATTGAAACTCAGGAAGATGATGTGATTGTTCAAACTTTTAATGATCGCAGTGGTAACGTTGATTCGATGTCTACTCAGTTTCGTCTCTCTTTAAATAGAGTTGAAGTCGAAGATTTGATTATTCTGCATTCTGATCTGCTTGAAATGAAGCGATTGTTAGATAAAAACAAGTAACAGAATTACAATTTTAAACATTACCGACCCCTCGGGAACAGTTAAAAAAAATAAAAATTGAATTAAAACCAACGGCTTACTACCAACAATTAGGTACTTTGTAGTAGAAATTAATTTTTTATAAATTGTCTGAAGCTTAAAGTCCGTTTGCCCTTGCAGTAATTTCAGCAATATCCATCACTTTTACTTCCATCTCTTTATTGTAGTTTTTCACCCCGTCACTCAACATAGTCATGCAGAACGGACATGAAGAAGCAACTATATTGGGCTCAAGAGCCAACGCTTCTTCAATACGTTCAATGTTGATATCCTTTTTCCCTTTCTCAGGTTCTTTAAACATTTGAGCACCGCCGGCACCGCAGCAGAGTCCGTTTGATTTGCAACGCTTCATTTCTACCAGTTCGGCATCCAGAATCTCTAGAGCCTTTCGGGGTGCCTCATATACATTATTGGCTCTTCCAAGGTAACAGGGATCATGGAAGGTGATTTTTTTTCCTTTGAACGACTCCCCGCCTTCGGCTTTCAATTTCCCCTCATCAATCAGTTGTTGGATAAGCTGTGAATGGTGGATTACTTCATAATTACCACCCAAGCCGGGGTATTCATTCTTAATGGTATTAAAACAATGCGGACAGCCGGTTACGATCTTTTTGATTTGGTATCCATCCAGTACCTGAATATTGCTCATGGCCTGCATCTGAAAAAGGAATTCATTCCCCGCTCGTTTTGCAGGATCACCCGTACAGCTTTCTTCCGTACCAAGAACCGCATATTTAATTCCTACATGTTGCAGAATCTTACAAATATCACGCGTGATCTTCTGTGCTCGCTCATCAAAACTACCTGCACATCCAACCCAGAATAATATTTCAGGACTTTCACCCTTTGCAGCCATTTCGGCCATTGTTGGAACTGTTAATTTGTCCATCTTTAATAATGTGTCTATTTTTCGATTTGTCAATTGGATTCACAGACAATTGAAATTGTTATCATAAATTAAACTTTATCCATTTTAGCACAACACATGATCGTTAAATTTAATTTCATCGACAAATTGACAAATAGCCTAATTGTCTAATCAATTCTCCTCCGCCCAGTTCAACCTGTCTACCGCAGCATATTTCCATGGCGCTCCATTATTTTCCACATTCGAGAACATTGTGTTTATGCTAGCCGAAGCCTGTGATTCTTCCATCACGGCAAATCTTCTCAATTCTACGATTATGCCAAGCGGATCAATATTTACCGGACAGGCCTCAGTACAGGCATTACATGTGGTGCAGGCCCAGATCTCTTCTCTTGAAATATAGTTATCCAGTAATGATTTCCCATCCTGATGATCCTTACCATGTTTATCTATATTTTTTCCAACTTCTTCCATCCGGTCGCGGGTATCCATCATGATCTTGCGGGGAGAAAGAAGTTTACCGGTAATATTCGCCGGACAAACAGAAGTGCATCTCCCGCATTCGGTACAGGTATAGGCATCCATTAAATTTTTCCAAGTCAGGTCGTTGATATCTTTTGCACCAAAACGCCCCCCTTCAGGTACCGGCTCGGGTGTGTAGGATGGATCCAACATCGCTTTAACCTCATTACTCACCGATGCCATATTGGTAAATTCACCCTGAGGCTGCAGATTCGAATAATAAGTATTTGGGAAAGCCAAAATGATATGGAAATGCTTGGAATAAGGAAGGTAGTTCAAAAATGCAAAAATGCCAATGATATGAAACCACCAGCAGGATCGTTCTATGGCTATCAAGGCCGATTCTGTATCGGGCAGGAGCGGAACTATAAAACTGCTCACAGGAAAAGACCCTGCATTGATATAATGGGAGACTCCTAATAACTGTAGTTTTTGATCAGCGGCGTTCATGGTTAAAAATGCACTCATTAACAAAACCTCCACGATTAGGATGATATTAGCATCTGAATGTGGCCAGGCCTTCATTTCAGTTCCAAAAAATCTTTTAATACGAAGAACATTTCTTCTCGCAAAGAAAACGATTACTCCAATCAGAACCAGTAGGGCTAGAATCTCAAAGGATGCAATTAAAACATTGTACATGCCTCCTAGGGGAGCTGCAAATATGCGATGTGTTCCAAAGAGTCCATCGATGATAATCTCAAGTACTTCTAGGTTAATGATCACGAAACCAATGTAAACAAAGAGGTGTAGTACAAAAGCCACCGGACGCTTAGCCATTTTAGACTGGCCAAAGGCTACTTTTAGCAAAAGGGCGAGGCGCTTGGATGGCTGGTCTGAACGATCAATGGGTTTGCCTAGCCTTATATTACGGATAATTTTGCGCGCATTCAGGCTAAAAAGTGCAATAGCAGCCGATGCAATAATTAGAAAAATGACTTGTTGAACCATATGGTTATAGGTTTATAGGTAAAAATAAGCATAATCCTTTAAATCAATTACTATGCAAGCATAATATTTATTTTTTATTTACTGAATTCATATGCTTTGCCCAACCATTATTGGTTTGCTGAACTTCTAAAAATAATTTCACGTTATTAATTTGATGCAAACTGGAGGCCATTAGGTACCAACTG
>JBDNGV010000131.1:0-22132 GCA_041689125.1 Daejeonella sp. | reverse complement strand
CAAATCTAGCCAAATATTTCAAAAAATATCAAGCTGATCGATTTAAAATAATAAATTTTCAAACTATTCTAACCCATAATTAGATAAAACCCTGGCATTACCTATCTAGCTCTTTTGAATTACTAAACGCTTTCCTATAGAGCTATCGGGGCAATAGTTATTGAAATCCTATCGTTGTTTGAGACCGATGCGTCTAGTCCCCGATTGCTATCGTTGTCGCCAGATGAGCACTTTTCAGTTATACGTTGGGGATTTTCGAAAAATTAACTTCGGGATAAACATAAATAAAATTTCAATAATTCACAGAATTCAGACTCTGAATTTGTTCAGACTTTCCCTGATTCGTATCAAGTATTTCTGGCGGTACCAGATATCCTTAATCCTAATCAGGATAATATCTGCATCCTTCCCTGACTTGGCATCAAACTCATCTGTTTCAATTTTAATCTCATCAAACAAAGTCATTTCCATTGCATCAATCTGCCCAGCCAGCTCAGCTAGTTTCAACTCATTATGATCGAACTCCATCTCCATTAAAGCCTCATTCACATCCATCATATCCATTAAGAATTCCTGAGGCAAAACATACTTATCACCTTCAACAAGCATATTATTCAAAAAAAGAATATACTCAATTCGCTTTAGCGGATCTAACAACACCTGATAGGCCTTATTGTTAAGAGTAGACATCTCCAAAATCTCAGCCTGCTTTTCATCACTTTCATTCACATAAAAATCGGGATGAAAACGCTTACTCAACTCATAGAACTTCTTCTTAACCAATACGCTGTCAAGCTGAAAACTCAATGGAAGATCGTAAAGTTCAAAATAATTCAAAGTAGGGTGCTAGGATTTTAGGATTTGAAGATTAATAGGATTAAGAATTAGTTCAATTGTCAATTAATTACATGTTTAACAATGTCATTCCCGAAAACAAAAACCATCAATGTAATCAGAATTACGAAGCCTACCATTTGAGCACGCTCCATAAACTTATCCCCAAGAGGCTTACCCTTAACCATTTCGATGAGCAGGAAGATTGCATGGCCGCCGTCAAGTGCAGGTATAGGCAATAGGTTCATTAAGGCCAATGCCATCGACAATAATCCAACCAAACTCCAGAATTTCACCCAATTAACCGTGCCCCCAAACATAGTGGCAATCCCTATTGGCCCCGTGAACGCTTTATTCGCTTTCACTTGTCCGGAGGCCACTTTACCCAGTCCTTTGGCATTATCCATAAATGATCCCCAAGCTTTGGAAGCACCCACTGGCAATGCAGCTAATAAACCATAGCTTACACTCTCAATAGGAATATTGAAATATTGTGGAATATAAATACCGATAGTTCCATCTTCAGTAACCTGAGTTGGGATTTCTATTGCCTGCTGATCACGAATAACCGAGATCGAGATTGTTTTATTTTTAGCAGACTGAACCTCTGTTTTAAATTCATCATAGAAAGTTACAGGCTTGGCATTAACCGATAAAATACTATCGCCAATCTTCAGACCCGCCTTTTCAGCATTTCCACCAGGGGCGATCTGTACCACACCCGACATCCTAACCCGAGGTTCAACAAACTGGCCAATTCCAAGATCCGAAACCATTTCGAGTACATCTCCCGGAACCTGAACCTTAACATTTCCCCCCTTTCGCAGCACTGTAAGCTCTGTATTACCCAACAAAACTTTTGAACTGGTCAGTTCCTCAAAACGTTTAATGGGAGCGCCATTTACTGCGGTAATTCTATCCCCTACTTGGAGACCAATTTCTCTTCCTATAATTCCCGGTGCAATGCCATCAGGTAGTTTATCATTTGGAATAAATGTCTCCCCGTTCTTAAGGGTAAGCATCCAGAAAATAAAAATCCCTAGAACAATATTCACAGTAACTCCTCCAAGCATGACAATAAGTCGTTGCCAAGCCGGTTTTGATCTGAACTCCCAGTCTTGCGGCGGACCAGACAATTGTTCGGTATCCATCGATTCATCGATCATTCCTGAAATCTTCACATAACCGCCTAATGGCAGCCATCCAATACCGTACTCACAACCTTTATAATTAAAACTGAACAATTTAAAGCCCCAGGCATCAAAGAATAGATAAAATTTCTCTACTCTGATCCCGAATGCCCTTGCAGCAAAAAAGTGTCCTGCTTCGTGTAATATGATTAAAATTGATAATCCCAATAACAGCTGACCTGTCATTACTAATCCATCCATACCTTTTCTCTTATTTTATAATTAAACTTTATAATTTATTATTTGTTACTAATTCTTCTGCTAAAATCCTTGTAATCCTATCAGATTCGATATAATCATCAAGCGATGGTTCTGGTATAAAAGTAATTTCAGACATGCATTGTTCGATGATATCGCTCATCTTCAAAAATCCAATTCGTTCTTTCAAAAATTCTGCCACAACTACTTCATTCGCTGCATTGATCACACATGGCATATTCCCGCCGGCATTTAAAGCATCAAACGCAAGAGACAGGTTCCTAAACGTCTTTTTGTCAGCCTGTTCAAAGCTCAAATTCGGGAAATCAGTGAAATTAAATCTCGGAAACTTATTTTCTATCCGTTCAGGATATGCCAATGCATATTGAATTGGCAATTTCATATCGGGCAATCCCATTTGCGCTTTCATAGAACCATCTCTGAACTGAACTATAGAATGTACTATTGATTGCGGATGTACAATGACATCAATCTGCGAAACATCTAGATCAAAAAGCCATTTTGCTTCAATCACTTCCAAACCTTTGTTCATTAAACTTGCAGAATCGATTGTGATCTTTTCCCCCATTACCCAATTGGGATGTTTGAGCGCCTCTTTACGGGTTATTGTAGAAAGATAATTACTGTCTCTACCTCTAAACGGGCCACCTGAAGCTGTCAGGTAGATCTTTTCAATTGGATTTTGCTCTTCTCCGGCCAAGCATTGAAAGATAGCCGAATGTTCTGAATCTACCGGCAATAATTTAACCCCATGTTCTTTTGCCAGACTTGTAACCAGTTCTCCCGCAACAACAAGGGTTTCCTTATTCGCAAGAGCGATATCTTTTCCGGCTCTGATTGCCGCTAGGGTTGGGATAAGACCTGCAAATCCAACCATACCAGTCAGTACAAGACTGATTTCAGGCCGCTCCAATATTGCGCAAAGATCGTCTGTTCCACATAATACCTTGATTTCAGTATTTCTCAAGGCAGTTCTTACTTCATCCAGTTTGGATAACTGAGCAATAACAACATACTCCGGATTGAAGTCCAAAGCCTGCTTTATTAAAAGTGTGGCATTGCTGTTTGCAGTCAGTACAAATGCCCTGAAACGGTTCGGATTGTGCCTGATAACTTCAAGTGCCTGTGTGCCAATGCTACCTGTTGAACCCAGAATAGCGATATTCTTTAAAGCAAAACCATTATTAAAATTTATTCCCATCTATGCGAACCCGATTTATCAATTCAATACTGAAATTGCTTAAACTTATTAATTTTTTTGGGAAACTAGAGCTATCTGATGATCCATTCATTCAAACATTCAGCAATATGCCTCTCATTTGACAAACGCGGCACTTTATTCTGTCCGCCGAGCTTACCCTGTGATTTCATGTAGTTTCGGAAGGCATCTTTCTCAAGCTCATGCATAACTAGGTGCCTTAATACCTTGCCCTCTACTAGGTCAAAATAATAGGTATTTTTTTTCTGTAGGGCCAAGTCTACCTTAAGACTGAATTTACTTATATCTTCAGGAGCCTTTGCAAATTCAACATACCATTCATGATAGGGCAATGTGCCATCCTCAGGACTAACCTGTGGGGCGACAGTAAATTCAGTAATTTCAACTTCCTCTTCTCTTGCTACAGATAAAATTGCATGTTCTACTTCCTCACCAATGACATGTTCGCCAAAGGCTGAGATAAAATGCTTGATTCTTCCGCTGACTAATATTCGATAAGGATTTTTGGAAACAAACCTGACCGTATCGCCAATGCTGTAAGCCCAAAGTCCAGCATTCGTATTTAAAATAATCGCATAATTCTTATTAAGTTCCACATCCTCCAAGGAAATCCGACTTGGATTTTCATTATAGTACTCATCCGTTGGGATAAATTCATAGAAAATACCTGAGTCGAGCAATAAAAGCAAACCTTTTTCTTGTTGTAAATCTTGAAAAGCTATAAATCCTTCTGATGCAGGATAAGTCTCAATAGCATCCACAGACCGTCCGATACTTTCTTCCAATCGGGCACGATATGGTTCAAAATTTACCCCACCGTAAACAAAAAGGGAAAAATTCTTAAAAATGTCTCCTATTTTTCTTCCACCTGATCGGGCTCTTAATCGGTCGAAATACATTTGAACCCAGGGTGGAATTCCGGAGATCAGTCGCATATCCTCTGAGAGTGTTTCATCCACGATGGCATCAATTTTTTCTTCCCAGTCATCGATACAATTAGTTTGGTAAGAGGGCAAACGATTCTTTTGAAGGTAGGCAGGAACATGATTGGCCACAATACCCGATAATCTTCCGAGATTAATCCCGTTCTTAAGCTCAAGAATAGGGCTCCCTTGCAAAAAAATAATTCTACCGTCGATAAACTGGGAATTTCCTGTTTCATGGATATAAGAGAACAATGCATTGCGAGCGGCTTTAAGGTGTTCAGGCATTGATTCTTTAGAGATAGGAATATACTTTACGCCAGAAGTTGTGCCGGAGGTTTTAGCTAGATATATCGGCTTACCAGGCCACATCACATCCGACTCACCCTGAACAACCCTATCAATATATGGTTTAATATCCTCGTAATCAGAAACAGGAACCTGCTTCTTAAAATCATTGTAAGTATTAATTGATGAAAAATTATGGTCTTTGCCAAAAGCAGTATCCTTCGCCTTACTGATTAAGCGCATAAAGGTACGTTCCTGAGCAGAAATGGGATTATTCTTCCATTTATTGATCTGTCTTACAGCATATGCTGCCAAAGGTTTAGCTAACCAAGATTTAATTCCCATAATTGTCTTCTATATCATCAAGCAGAATTTCTTCTTCCTCGGTATACGTATTTACCAAGTGGCGATAGGCAATGATCAGAATTAAGCTTGAAAATGGAACTGTAAACAATAATCCTACAAATAATGCCATTGCCCCCAGAATGTTTAAACCAAGCATTACTAGAAAAAGTAGTGCGATAAACCAAAAATGTCCTTTGGTTATAGCCCAGCTCTGACTAATAGACTCTGAAGCACCGGATTCCTGGTCGACGATAAAGCAAACCACAAAGCAAAGTCTGATAGTTAGAAACATGAATGGGATAGCTATGAGCACAAATACAGGTAGCAGTTCCCAGCTAAATGGATTGCTAGTATCTATGTCCTGCTTGTTATAAAAATAAACTGAACTGATTATAGCAATGATAAATACCAAAACCAATCCTATAATAAGTTTAACTATCAGGAAATTTACAGCATTTACCATATTTGGAATAAAATCTGGAAATTCAGGATCGATGTCTTCATCAATCAGTTTAAAGAAGACCTGATAAAAAGCTACTGTGAAAAAGGCATCGAACAGACTCAGAATAATATTCTGAATCAATACACCTGCCCCACTGGCACCTCCAAACAAACTTGTAAGTAGTGTGGTAATAATCAAAATGAAAGCAAACTGTACCGCAGTGAAGCCTAGCAAAACCCAGATATTCTTTTTGGCCAGATCCCAGGCATCAGCCAATATCTCATTTACTGACAATGATTTATCCATATATTATTGTTTTCTAAAAATAATTCTATTCCAAAAATCCTGCATAAACCCAAGTCCATAAGCAGTTAATTGCACAAATGAAGCAGCAATACTCAAAAATGCAACTTTTGATGATTTGTTTTCTTTCCAAGAATGAAAAAATATCAACAAAATATAAACAGAAAGCAAGGTATTACATAATTCAGCTAATGAGTTTCCAAAAAGGTTAAATAATAAACTCAAAAACAAAAATATAGTAAAAAAAGCCGGAAAAAAATGAACAAGCTTCAATTCTAAAGGAAATTGCTTATAAATGTTAATTCGTGCCCTGCCAAAGAAGTGCAGTTGCTTATAAAATTGAAAAAGATCAGTGCGTCTCTTATGATAAACAACCGCATCAGGAATCAGCCCGGTTTTAAATCCCTTAGAATGAATTCGAATGCTGAATTCAATATCCTCACCCAAACGCGTCAAAATAAAACCACCTGTCTTTTCCCATACTTCACGTGAGATACCCATATTAAAGCTCCGTGGATGAAAAGTCCCGATATGTTTCTTATTACCCCTAATTCCTCCGGTAGTGAACGGAGAAGTCATGGAATAACTGATTGCCTTTTGAACAGCAGTAAACGAGGGATGTGCACCATCAGGGCCACCAAAAGCATCTAGCTGATGCTCAAGCAGATAATTCTTAACTGTATCGAGGTAATTACCAGGTATTAGGCAATCTGAGTCGAACACGATAAAATAATCACCTTTTGCAAGTTCAAAACCGTAATTACGCGCAAAACCCTGTCCTGCATTTTCTTTATAATAATAGCAAATGTCCAGACGATCTTTGTATGAATCAACTATTTGCTTTGCATCAATTTTCGATCCATCTTCAATAATCAGAACCTCAAACTGTTGATAGCTTTGCTTGGTTAAAGTATGTAGCAATTCATCAATTTCCTGAGGCCGGTTAAAAAGTGGAATGATGATTGAAAAAAACATTTTTATTACAGGCTATAGGATAAAAAAACAATCAAACAGTCTTCTCAATCTGATAGTTATTGCGTTCAGGAGAATTCCTTGAAACCAGCTCTGCTATAAAACCGGTAAGAAAGAGTTGAAAACCAACAATTATAGCCACAAGTGCAATGTAAAAAAGCGGTTGATCAACAATTTCACGCGAGTATTTGATATGCATGCTGATGTGATACAACTTCTCAATAATAATCCATAGCGCAATGATGGTACCAGCCAGAAAACTCAATGCACCCATGGTACCAAAAAAGTGCATGGGTCTTTTAGCGAATTTACCGACAAAAAATATGGACAGAAGATCCAGAAAACCATTTATAAAACGACTAAAGCCAAATTTTGTATATCCATATTTACGTGCACGATGCTCTACTACCTGTTCGCCTATATTCTTAAAGCCTGCCCATTTTGCAATTACAGGTATATAACGGTGCATCTCACCATAAACTTCAATACTTTTAACGACCTCTTTACGATAGGCTTTCAAACCACAATTAAAATCGTGCAGATTATATATCCCCGACATGCGGCGGGTTACCAGATTAAACAATTTTGTAGGAATAGTTTTTGAAAGCGGATCATAGCGTTTTTGTTTCCAACCCGAAACCAGATCAAATTTTTCTTCAATGATCCTTCTGTAAAGTTCAGGAATTTCATCTGGACTATCCTGCAGATCAGCATCCATGGTAATGACCACATCTCCTTGACATGCCTCAAAACCAACATTCAAAGCTGCAGATTTGCCATAATTTCGCCGAAACTTGATACCAACAATTGCAGGAAATTCTTTCTTCAATTTCTCAATTACCTCCCATGATCCGTCATTGCTTCCATCATCAACCAGTATCACCTCATGGCTAAATCCATGCTTAGTCATCACATTGCTGATCCAGCTTAGGAGCTCAGGCAAAGATTCTGCCTCATTAAATAAAGGAACAACTATAGATATATTCATATTGAGATATGAGATGTGGGATATGAGATGTGAGATATGAGATATGAGATTTTAGATAATAGGCTTTAGGTTGATTAGTAGATAAAAACGTGCAAATTTTATCATTAATATTGATAAAACCTGCACGTCAAATTATTTTGATTTCTATTTCTCTTCTTCCTCTCCGGTTGAAGCGAATACAGGTACTTCTTTCTTGAATATTGCAGCAAAGATAAGCGACATCACGAATTGGATGATTATGGCAATACCTAAATTTTTAAAGAACTCTAAAGGAGTTGGATCGTATTGGGCTTTCATCCCTTCAATTTGCTTAGCCACAGCCTCATCAATCTTATCCTGCTCCATACCCATATTCTCAAAAGTCTGAGACATTCCAGTTTCCATATATCCTGAGATCTTTTCAAATGCACCCGGCTCTATGAACTTATAAAAAACAAAATTAGCTACTGAATAGAGCAATCCTGCGACGAACGACATCAGAAAAATTCCTTTTAATGCTTCCCTGAAACTCCATAATCCGCCGATTTTCTTTCTCAGGTCAATGGTGAAAAGAATATAAATTACTAAAGAGATTGCAAGAGTTGCAATTCCGAATGACATTGAGCCCAATAAGGAAGGGAACGCATAATAAGTGACCACTCCAATTACTGTAGATAAAATGCCGATGATCACCCCATTAGTGATTGCGGCCTTGTTTAAGTTTGCTAATGAAAATTCCATTTTTTTTAGTTTGGTTTAGTTTTGAGAACTATATGAAATTAATAAAGAATATACTGCTGAATCAAAATCAGGATTTGCACTGTGACTTACAAAATCATTAAAATCCTTTTCTGAGGGATCGGTATCTCTAAAAAAGCCAATCATCGGGAAAAATAGTTCCTTTAATTCAGAATTATCAGGTATTTCGGCCGCTACGCGAGCCAATTCATTTAGATCACTTTCCACTAGAATCTGATTTGCTATCACTTCCTCATAAATTCGATGCTCATCCTGAAATTCATCTTCGTCGACAAGCAAAAATTCACGAAGAAAGTCACTTAGTTCCGGCTCGATTGCTTCGTCCTGACACTCTTGTAAATAAAGCAGAAGATTCAGAAGTTCTGTGCCCCGGTCAATTGTACTTTCCTCAATTTTCTCCCATTCAGGTGAATCGAGATAATCTTCTTCCAGTTTACGCACATCCTCGTTCAGAAAATTAATCAGAAGTAAATCAAAAAACAATTCACGCAGCGGTTCAAAAACAGGTTGTTCATCAAAAACAAAATCCAGCTGATCTACTTTTTCAAGGTAAGGCCTATCCAAATTAAAAACAGCACTCAAAGCATTTGCAAATGACTTAAATTCCTGCTTATTTATAGCAGCAAATTGTGCCAAAGCCGCATTCATTGCCTGATCTATACTTGCATTCATATTTTTTATTTAAAATATAATGTACTGGCCATTATTGTATACAAGCTTCACTTTCCCTTTCAAACTTTTTCCGAACAAAGGTGAATTAGATGATTTCGATCTGTTACTCTCCTCATTAAACTCCCACTCTTCTTCCAGATTAATCAGAATAAAGTTAGCAGAATTTCCGGTTTTCAATTCAGGAATTTTAATTCCGAGAATATTTCTTGGAGCAATTGCCATCTTTTCGAGGATTGTATCCAAACTTAAACCAGCTTTCAAGGCTAAAGGAAGTGCCGTTTGTAGACCGCTGATTCCATAGGAAGCAATTTCGAATTCCACATTTTTAAATTCTATTTCATGCGGACAATGCTGTGTAACTATCGCATCAATCGTACCATCCTTTAAACCTGCAATAAGTGCTTTCTGATCTTTCTTTGTTCGCAGTGGTGGCTTTACCTTATAATTGCTATCAAATCCTTCCAGATCATCCTCCGTAAAAATCAAATGATGAACAGCGACATCACAGCTTACTTTAATTCCTGATTTTTTGGCTTTTCTGATCAGATCTACACTCTTTGCAGAACTAATCGTACTGAAGTGAATCCGGGCATCATTGTATTCTGCAAGATAAAGGTCCCGCGAAACCATCAATTCTTCGGCGAGAGAAGGATTTCCTTTCATCCCTAGATAGGTGCTCATCAACCCTTCATTCATTTTCGCCTTGCCTGCAATATCCTGATCCTCCGCGTATGAGAGAATAAGTCCGTTAAATGATTTCGTATACAATAAAGCCCTACTCATCAAACCTGCATTTAATACAGGTCTATTGCCATCTGTAAATGCAATGGCGCCTGATTGCTGCATATCATACATTTCTGCAAGTTCTTTGCCTTCTCTGTTATGACTTATACAACCCAGAGGGTAGATGTCTACCAAATTATTTTTGGATTTACTGATCAGGTAAGAAACTTCTGCCTTTGAATGAATTGGCGGCTGAGTATTTGGCATCAAAGCTAGGCCTGTAAAGCCGCCCGCAGCCGCTGTCATACAACCCGTGCCCATGTCCTCCTTGGTTTCGAGCCCAGGTTCTCCAAAATTCACATTGAGATCAAAAAATCCCGGAGATAACGCTTGTCCCTTTGCAGAAATAACGACTGTGTTCTTATCAAACACATTGATCTTCTTCCCAATTTCAGCAATAATTCCATCAATGACCAAAACATCGACAATTTTCGCATTGAAAGGACTTTGATGATCTAAAATTTTTGCAGACTGAATTAATAAATTCTTCAATTGTTTAACGGTTTAATTTGAATCTTTTTGTAAAAACGGATGAGCAAAATCTCTGCAGCAAAAAAAACTAAGGCCAATATCAGACAAACTTTCCATAAAGAAGTTCCTTGATTAATAGATTTTACAGCATTAGTCAAGGAACCAGGTTCTGAATTCAAAATTTCAATTTTTTGCTTAGGGAATATTTCTCGGATCTGTTCATCGCTTGCATAGCTCAAATCTGACTCTGAACCTGCTTCATTAAAGGACAGAACTGCCATCAAACTATCATTTTTTAATAACTGGAAATTTCCGGCTTGCTTTATCTGATCGGCAATATAAAGTTGAGATAAATGCTCATTTTGTCTCAGATCAGGTATTGTTACAAACTTCTCTTTTCTCAACTTAAGTGTTTGATTTGAGTTTAAAGAGATTTTTGGTAATTCAATCTGCTGATCCCTGTTTAATTTATAAAACAAGTTCTGATCCCGCAGAGATAAAAGTGCAGTCTGGTACATGATAGGCACAAATACTGAATGTCTGGCAAAATTACTTGTTTCTGAACTCAATGGTACTGCCGAAAGATATATTTTTCCTAAACCAATTCTATATTCGCTAAAAAATGAAGTTTTACCGGGCATTTCGAGTAGATTTTGTCGGTTTTTATTATTCTCCGAACTGTATTGAATGTACTTTTTTAGCGCAGGAAGATCCATTTGTTTTGGAATATTTTCAAAAACACCTTGGAATACGGGATGTTCAAGATTTATTATTGAAACTTTATTCTCAGCTGTTATAACCTGGACTGGAACATCTGTACCGACCGAAGAAAGAAAGTTCTTTAAAGCGGACTGATTGTTTCCAAGATCAGGGAACACGATCAGACTTCCTCCTCTGCAAACATAATTGTTCAATTGCTGAACCAATCCATCGCTGAAAGCTGGGACCTCATTCAGAATAATTAGTGGATAATTTGCCAATCCTGAGTAATTAATATTACCTGCCCCAATGTTGGCTACTTTAAAAAAAGAATCTGAGCGATAGACCGAATTCAAATACTCGTTTTCAGTGCTCCCATTTATAATAAGCAAGGGAAGAGATTGCTGAACTTTAAAACTGAAATAGAATTTATCATCAAATACTACAGGAAAGTCGGTAATTTCTAATTCTGCTTCCTGCCAACCGGCGGATAATCCACTGAATGTTAAAGTGTCAATCTCGGTGCTCCTCGGCTTAATGGTCATACTAGCAATGGCCTTTTGAAGCTTATTGACAGTCAATTTTAGAGGAATATTTATGGCCTCTTCATCCGAATTATTTCGAAGCCTGATCATAAGCTTCTCAGATTCGCTTGGTTTATGAATCGCTGAATTAAACCAAACTGAATCTACAGAAATATTGGCTTGGGAATTAGAATTTAATCTTATAAGACGTGTTCTTACCGTACTATCAGGTGAAATGCTAGCTGCAGGCAGCATATTTTTCTGAAAATCAGAAATGAGATAAATTGTTTTTCGGGAGTTTGGCTCCTTTAGAAATACATCCTTTTGCCGTATAATTATTTGGTCTAATTTCCGATTGGATGAACTAATGCTCAATTCATTAACAGCAATTTGAAATTCGTCTAAGCTAAGTAGCCTTTGGTATTTACCTTCAAAATCATTTGTAAGAAGCTGAAATTTATCGTTTAAACTATAGGCGGATGCGATTTCCCTGGCTCTTCTTTTCGCCTCGTCAAGTAGAGTTCCTTCTTTATTAACAGTCTCCATACTGTAGGAATTGTCAATATAAATGCTCAAAACCTCTCGCTGAGTGGTATTTTGCTGTTCTGCCGATGGGATAAAAGGGCGTGCAAATGCGAAAACCAGAAAACTAATACCTAAGACACGTGTGGCAAGTATCAGTCTGTCTTTAAGATGTTGCCTCGAAGAAGTCTGGACCTGCACGTTCTTTAAAAAACGAACATTGCTGAAATATACTTTCTTAAACTTCCTGAAATTAAAAAGATGTATAATGACAGGTATGGCGATTGTCAGTAGGGCAAATAAAAATCCGGGCGACAGGAATCTCATTAAGAACCAAATTTAACTATAATTTATGTGCTGTGAAAGGGGATTTGAAATTTAGTATTGGGAAGTTAGTATTGAGTAGCTAGATTTATTAGAGTTTCATTTGAAATTAGCAGCTTTAGTTCAGATAACTGATAATAGAATTGTGCTGGTTGGAACAGATCCCTCTCCGCGAAGGGCGGAGAGGGATGACGGTCTGAGGGGGTATTGAAGTACTAATTTTATGTTGGCAGCCTTTCAATCAAACAACAGATAACCCACAACTGATTACATATCCAAGTATTGAGAATCAACAAGATGAACTACTAGGTAACAGACAACAGAAGCAGAATCGTTCATATCCCCCTCTGGTCCAAAGGACTCCTTTGGAGAGGGGGATGCCTAAGCCCTGAGCGATGGTAGGGGAAGGATTTAATGGTATATCCTCCCCCCTAGCCCCCTCCAGAGGGGGACAAGCATGGTGCCTAAGGATTTGAGTTCAATTGAAAATTGATTTTAATAGTGTGGGGGGGGGGATCCTGCTGCGAGGTCCCTCCTGCGTCGGATTGCCTACAGGTAAGCAGGGATGACAATGAAAGTCTGGATCTTAGATTATCAACAGAAATAACACTTATTAACAAAAGAAAAAAAGAAGCAAAAAAAGAAAAATTACAACAACAACAATTAACTTACAGTTGACTTAAATCGGTCAAGGCTATTCAGGCATGCACACACAGGCAACTGACAACCGAAAACCGGCAACTCATATAAAATTTTTAATTCCCATATCCAATCATTATATTTGCTCGCCTCCCAAGCTATTTGGGCCAAATATTATGATTATTGTTTTCACACATCACGTACATTTCCATCATCGCTTTGCGGCGATGTAAAGCAATATACGTTTCTACGTGAAACTGTTTCTTAATAATTTTTTGGTCTGATTAAAACATACAATTTGAAAACTCTTAAAATAGCTATCCAGAAATCTGGTAGATTAAACGAAAAATCGGTTGAACTTCTCAAAAATTGCGGATTAAGTTTCGAAAATTATAAAAGTTCCCTTATATCCACTGTATCGAATTTCCCGCTTGAAATACTATTCCTTCGTGACGATGATATTCCTGAATATGTTCAGGATGGTATTGCCGATCTGGGAATTGTAGGCGAAAATGTGATCAGTGAAACAGGGGTTGATGTGAGCTTCTTGCAATTGCTTGGATTTGGTAAGTGTACTTTAAAACTTGCAGTACAAACACACAGCACAATTGAAAATGTTGCTGATCTGAATGGAAAATCAATTGCGACCTCCTATCCTGTAATTCTGAAAAATTTTCTGGATAAGAATAATATTATAGCTGATATCAGAACCATTTCTGGTTCAGTTGAAATTGCTCCGGGTTTGGGCTTAAGTGATGCTATTTTTGATATTGTATCAACAGGCGGTACGCTTAAAAGTAACGGACTAAAGCCATTTGCTGAAGTGATGAAGTCTGAAGCGGTATTGATTGGAAGAAATGGAATTGAGGTTGAACCTCTCGTTATTGAACTCATTCAAAGAATCCAATCGGTTCTTAGAGCAAAAGAAACCAAATATGTTGTTCTAAATGCAGAGTCTAAAAACCTGGATCTCATTCTGGAACTCCTGCCGGGAGTAAAAAGTCCTACAGTTGTACCATTGGCTGAAAACGGATGGGTAGCTGTTCATACGGTAATTCCTGAGCGCGATTTTTGGGAAAAGATTAGTCTATTGAAAAGTGCAGGTGCCCAGGGTATTGTTGTGATGCCTATCGAAAAAATCATCTTATAAAAGTTTTGCCATGTTGAAAGTCTATAATTTTAAGGACCTGAGCGATAAAGCTGTTGAAGATCTTTGCAAACGCAATATAGATTCCAATAATTATATCCGAGTATCGGTAACAGAGATCATTGATGAAGTTAAACTTAATGGCGACAGTGCCTTGATAGCATTTGCCGAAAAGTTTGACGGTATCACACTCAACAAACTCTTTATCGACAAAGAGGAAATCAGAAAAATTGCTGCAGGAGCTTCTGAACAGGCAAAACAGGCTTTGAAACTTGCATACGATAATATATGGAAATTTCATGCTGCACAGTTACACACCGAAGAAAAGATAGAAACATCAAAGGGTGTGGTCTGCTGGCGGGAGTTAAGGGCAATTGAAAAAGTAGGGCTCTATATTCCAGGTGGAACAGCAGTTTTACCAAGCACCTTTTTAATGCTTGGGATACCTGCAAGGATTGCCGGATGTAAAGAAATTATTGTGTGTTCACCGCCGCAGAAAAACGGAAAAGTAAATGCTTATTTGGCCTATTGTGCCGAACTGCTAAATATTGATCGAATTTACCTTGCCGGAGGAGCTCAGGCAGTGGCTGCAATGGCTTATGGCACAGAAAGCATCACAAAAGTTAATAAGATTTTTGGTCCGGGAAATCAGTACGTAACCAAGGCGAAAACTATTATTCAATCTGAAAGTCAGACTGCAATAGATATGCCTGCAGGTCCATCTGAGGTTCTTATTATAGCGGATGAAACAGCCAATGCTGAATATGTTGCTGCTGATTTACTGGCTCAGGCTGAACATGGTAGTGATAGTCAGGCAGTACTAGTTTCAGATTCTGCAAAAATCATTGAAGAAACATTAATTGAACTGAAAAAACAGCTTGAATTACTTCCGAGAGCCGAGATTGCTGCAAAAGCCATGGCCAACTCTTATGTTGTACTTTGTTCGAATTTAAAGGAAGCAATGTCCTTCAGTAATATCTATGCACCCGAGCACTTGATTCTAGCGACGGATCAATGGGAAACTATTAGTGATGATATTATTAATGCAGGTTCGGTATTTCTTGGGCATCTTACTCCTGAAAGTGCTGGTGATTATGCTTCAGGAACAAACCATACCCTGCCAACCAGCTCCTATGCAAAAGCATATTCAGGTGTTTCTGTAGATTCATTTGTAAAAAAGATTACTTTCCAGCACATAAGTAATGAGGGTATAAGAAACCTCGGCCCTGCCGTAGAAATTCTGGCATCGCTTGAGGGCTTACAGGCACATAAAAACGCAGTGAGCGTACGCTTGAAAGATAGCCGAGAATAATCAAATACCGGCAATTAAAAAAAACATACGATGTTCAACATAGATACAATACTTCGTAAAAACATAAAGGAGCTTATACCCTATTCATCTGCTAGAGATGAATTTAAGGGAGAGGCTTCTGTTTATCTGGATGCCAATGAAAATAGCTTCGGCTCACCACTGGCAGAAAGCTATAATCGCTATCCTGATCCTTTGCAGTTCAAAGTCAAGCAGCGGCTGACAGAAATTAAAGGTATGCCGTCTCAAAATATTTTTCTAGGGAATGGCAGTGACGAAGCGATTGACATACTTTTCCGTGCTTTTTGCAATCCCGGAATTGATAACGTGATTACTCTTCCTCCAACCTATGGCATGTATGAAGTATCGGCAAATATCAACGATATAGAAATTCGAAAAATCAAACTAAAAACTGATTATCAGCTTGACATGGAAGGCATTTCTGAGGCAATTGATGAACATACAAAGATTATTTTCATTTGCTCACCTAATAATCCAACCGGAAACTCCATAGATCGACAGGATATTGAAACAATTCTGGTCAATTTCAGCGGACTAGTTGTGATTGATGAGGCCTATATTAATTTCAGCAGGCAAAAGACCTTTATACAAGAATTAACCGAATATCCTAACCTTGTGGTTTTACAAACGCTTTCTAAAGCTTGGGGACTCGCCGGTTTACGTGTTGGTATGGCCTTCGCTAGTGAAGAAATTATTGAAGTTTTCAATAAAGTAAAACCACCTTACAATATAAATGAAGCATCCCAGAAGCTTGCACTCGAAGCATTGCAAAACGTAGACCAAGTCAATGAATGGATCAAAAAAACTGTTGATGAACGTGAAAAACTCGTGAAAGATTTAGCATTATTGGATATTGTTATTAAAATATACCCTTCAGATGCTAATTTTATCTTGGTCAAAACGACTGATCCAAAGGGAATCTATCAATACCTTGTTAAATACGGAATCATTGTGCGCGATCGTTCAAAAGTTGAACTTTGTGAAAATAGTTTAAGGATAACAATCGGCACTCCGAAAGAAAATATAATATTATTAAACGCATTAAAAACCTTTCAGGAATCTAATAAATTATGAAGAAGGTATTGTTTATAGACCGCGATGGCACCATGATTGCCGAACCTCCTATCGATTTGCAGGTTGATAGCCTGGAAAAGCTAGAATTTCTGCCCTTTGTGATTTCATCTCTGAAAAAGCTTCAGGATTTTGGCTATGAATTGGTGATGGTTACTAATCAGGACGGAAGAGGCACCAGCAGTTTCCCTGAGGAAGATTTTCAGAAACCACATCAGAAGATGCTGAAGGTTCTAACGAATGAAGGTATAAAGTTTGCAGAAATTTTTATCGATGATTCATTTCCGGAAGATATAAGTCCGAATCGAAAACCAAATACCGGGTTATTAACTAATTACCTGATATCCAATCTAATTGACCTTCATAATTCCTATACCATAGGCGATAGGGAATCAGATGTTCAGCTTGCTGTAAACCTAGGTTGTAAAGCTATATTTTATTCAGACCAAAATTTGGCAAATACAGCTCTAAATAGCCACAGCTGGCCGGAGATCTGCAAATTCCTCACAGCCAAAAAAGACAGGCTGGTTGAACTGGAACGCAATACTAAGGAAACGAAGATCAGACTTAGTCTTAATCTGGATGGGAATGGCGAACATAAGATTGATACAGGACTCAAATTCTATGATCATATGCTCGATCAACTGGCAAAGCACTCGGGTGTTAACCTGAGCCTGACTGTGGAAGGTGACCTTGAAATTGATGAACACCATACTATCGAAGACAGTGCGATTGCGTTGGGAAAAGCCTTTAAACAAGCATTAGGTGATAAACGCGGAATTGAGCGTTATGGATTTCTCTTACCAATGGATGAAGCCTTGGTTCAATGTGCCATTGATTTCTCTGACCGCGCATATTTTATTTATGAAGGTAAATTCGACCGGGAGTATGTTGGTGATTTCCCGACTGAGATGTTTGAACATTGGATGAAATCATTTTCCGAGCATGCCGGAATGAATTTAAACTTAAAGATTATAGATGGGAGCAATACCCACCACATGATTGAAGCCAGCTTTAAAGCCCTTGCAAAGAGTATTAAGCAAGCAATTCAAATTACCGGAACAGAATTACCAAGTACTAAAGGAGTATTATGATCGGTATTGTTAATTATGGAGCGGGGAATATTTTTTCGTTAACAGCTGCACTTGATCGCTTGAATTTAAGTTACGGAATGATTAAAACAGCTGAAGACTTTGAAAAATATGATCGCTATATTATCCCAGGCGTAGGTCATGCGGGTTCTGCAATGAAAAAGTTGGAGGATACAGGACTAGTACCGGCCATAACTGCGCTTAGGAAACCTGTTCTTGGAATATGTGTGGGAATGCAATTGTTAACTACACATTCTGAAGAAGGAGATTCTGCACTTATTGGAATAATTCCATTGAAAACCAGACTTTTTAGCGATAAATTAAACGTTAAGGTACCGCATACCGGATGGAATAAAGTATTTCATTCATCCAATGATTCTTTGTTCAGTGAGATTGCACCGGGAACTCATTTTTATTTCGTTCACTCTTATTTTATAGAATTTAATTCTATTTTTACGATTGCTTTAGCAGAATACGGAATAAAATTCTCTGCTGTGATACAGAAAGATAACTTTTATGGCGTTCAGTTTCATCCGGAAAAATCCGGTATAGCCGG
This sequence comes from Daejeonella sp., assembly GCA_041689125.1. Lineage (GTDB taxonomy): Bacteria > Bacteroidota > Bacteroidia > Sphingobacteriales > Sphingobacteriaceae > Daejeonella. The sequence continues at coordinate 3,842 of JBDNGV010000131.1, read as the reverse complement.
CGAACAATTATTGAAAAATTTTGCACACTTAGCATAAACTCATGTATATAATTCCAGCTATTGATATTTTAAACGGAAAGGTTGTCCGTTTACGCGAAGGTGACTACGAACAGGCAACATTTTATGATGTTACCCTCGAAGAGATGATTGAAAAATACACATCTAATGGTACCGAGTTTATTCATATAATTGACCTAAATGGAGCCAAAGGAGATTTTAGCAATCAGAAATATTTATTTGATATTATTCATAAGACCAGTATTAAGATCCAGTATGGTGGCGGTATCAGAAGCATCGATAAAGTGAAAGAACTGATTGATGCCGGGATCCATCGTATTATAGTTGGGACACAGGCAATTACAAATGCAAATTTTCTTAAAGAATTAAGTCAGGAAGTTTGCGGCAAGGAAAAATGTCAGGATCAGGTTGTTGTAGCTATTGATGTACTTGATGAGGTAATCAAATATTCGGGATGGATGGAAAGTTCTCCGATTAAACTTATGGATTATGTTGATAAATGTTTAAATCTTGGTTTTTTCAGATTTCTATGTACCGATATTGACAAAGATGGCAAATTGGGAGGTGCAGGAGTTAGTCTTTACAAGAAGCTGCTTGAACATTCTCCTTTCATTAAACTGATTGCTTCTGGTGGTATAAGTTCAATTAAGGATATTGAGGATTTGCAGAAGATCAAAGTAGAATCATGTGTTGTTGGAAAAGCGATTTATGAAGGAAGAATTTCTATTGAAGAGGTGAAGGACTGGAATCTAAAAGCTATGATCAGTTTCTAAGATTCGAAATACTATTAGAAACTTGCAAAAGTAACTTTACAACAAGCATTCAATTCATCAAATCGTTTTTTGCGATCAAATTCCCGTTTGAATTTGGGATATATATTTATTTAAGTTTTGGAATCCTCAAGCCTACAAACTGAAGCAATTAAGACCGGAAATGATCTGGCAAAGCGAATCATACCTTGCTTGGATGTCAAAGACGGCCGTACAGTTAAGGGCGTGAATTTTGTTGCTTTACGGGATGCAGGTGATCCTGTTGAACTTGCCTATCAGTATTCGCGTCAGGGTGCTGATGAACTTGTTTTTCTAGATATTACCGCAACCCATGAACGACGAAAAACAATAGTTGAACTTGTTAAAGCTGTTGCCAGGCAAGTTAACATACCCTTTACCATTGGCGGAGGAATAAATGAGATCTCTGATGCCGACATACTTCTTAACTCCGGAGCGGATAAGATCTCTGTCAATTCTGCAGTAGTAAGAAACCCGGCATTTATAGATGAACTAGCTTTGGCATTTGGAAAGCAATTTGTTGTGGTAGCCATTGACACCAAATATATCAATGGTAAAAACTTTGTCCACCTGAATGGCGGACGAATTGCAACTGAAATTGAAACGGAAGATTGGATCAGAGAGGCTGAAAGTAGAGGTGCAGGAGAGATACTTCTGACTTCTATGGATCATGATGGCACAAAAGCTGGTTTTGACAACGGCCTGTTAAAGAAAATAAATCATACACTGAGCATTCCTTTAATAGCATCCGGTGGTGCCGGCAATATGCAGGACTTTGCGGACGTGTTCAAAATAAGCAATGCTGATGCAGCGCTTGCGGCTTCAGTTTTTCATTACGGTGAAATACTGATTCCTGACTTAAAGATAGCACTGCAACAAAATAATATCGACGTTAGATTATAAGTCTGGGAAAAGAAAATGACAATTGATTTCAATAAAGGGCAAGGCCTAGTACCTGTAATTATTCAGGATGAGCAAACATTGGAGGTGCTTATGCTTGGCTATATGAATGTAGAAGCATATCAAAAAACGGTATCTGAAAATAAGGTCACCTTCTTTTCAAGGACTAAAAACCGCTTATGGACGAAAGGTGAAGAGAGTGGAAACTTCCTTAATGTGGTTTCCATTACAGAGGACTGCGATAATGATACCCTACTGATTAAGGTAAATCCGTTAGGCCCAACCTGCCACAAAGGCAACAGAAGTTGTTTTGACACAAATTATAACCAGAATTTCATCTTTGAACTGGAGAAAATAATTGGAGATCGCTACGCAAATCCAATTGAAGGATCGTATGTTAATAAGCTTCGTAACAAAGGATTAAATAAAATTGCACAAAAGGTTGGTGAAGAAGGTGTTGAAACCGTGATTGCTGCATTGAACGAAACAGAGAATGACTTTATTAATGAGGCTTCTGACCTGATGTTTCACCTTCTAGTATTAATGAAAGAGAAGAATGTCAGTCTCGAAAAAATTGCCCTAAACCTAGAAGGCAGGCATTCGGGAAAATAGTTTTTGCATACAAACCGAATATGGTCCAGATTGAAAATACCGCTACCTTATGCGGGCATCAGAACCCTATCTTTACGCTAGAGAATTCTCAGAAAGCCGGAATAATCTTTACAGGAGGAAATGATAAAGGAGTTGTGGAATGGAATGTAAAAAAACCGGGTTTCATTAAAGTAATTTTCCCTGTAAAATCATCAGTATACGCATTGCATTGCCCGGTTTCTGCTCCGCTACTTTTTGCTGGTGAACGAAGCGGGCAGGTTGATGTTTTTAACTTTGAAGAACAGAAGATTGTGGGTGTATTAGAACACCATAAACTTCCAGTTTTTGATATCAAATCAGTTCCGAACAAAAATGAACTGATTGTTTCATCTGAAGATGGAACAGTTAGTATTTGGGATATAGTAAGCCTGAAACTGTTATTTTCATTTAAAGTTTCCCCAAAAACAGTTAGAGTGATTAGTATCAACCCCGATGAAAGAACAGTTGCTTTCGGTTGTAAGGACAATACAATCAGGATTTACAATCTCGAAGATTATAGTCTGATTCATATCATTGATGAGCATACTATGCCAATCAGTTCGATCCAATATTCACCAGATGGGAAATATCTTTTATCCGGAAGCAGAGATGCTCAATTAAAAATCTGGAGTACTTCCAACTATTCGTTGATCAAGACCATCCCTGCTCATTTGTTTTCGATTTACAGCATCGCCTTTCACCCGTATATGCCTTACCTTGCCACTGCTAGCAGAGATAAAAGTATCAAGATTTGGGAAAGTAAAAAATATACCCTAAAGAAAACTATCAGCCTTGAAAAAGGTTATAATGCACATCGCTTATCCATTAATAAAGTAATTTGGGGCCCACAAGAAAATCAGCTCATTTCGGTTAGCGATGATAAACTGCTAAAGATATGGAAGGTGGATTTTGAAGGATGAGTTTGATTGTAGTCTGTTAGTTTTGTCGGTTGTCAGCGATATCTTTATAAACGTCAAATGATTAATCAAACAATTTTATTAATCGTTTCATTCTCCATTGTCAACTGTCAATTTATTACTCAACTTTCCATTCTCAATTCTCTCAACTCCCCGCCGACCGTCATCCCGACGCAGGAGGGATCTCAAACCTATTACAGCCATTTTTCATTCTCAATTCTCCATTTTCAATTGTCAACCATTAAGTCCGGCTAAAATTGTGTTTCCTGATAAAACATGCTTATACTCCTTTGTTGGGATGATTCTGTCCAATTCTCAAAAAGCAAGCCCCATCATAAAATATCATTACTTTGACCCCGAAGGTGGTCACATGTTTATAGTAAATTCCGTTTAACCTTTTTCCCGACCTCGAAGGTGGTCGTATGTTTTCAAAGTTCCCACATACGTACACCTTCCTTTAGATTAGCAATCTCTAATAAAGAGACTTTATTGTTATTATAGAATTTTCTTTTTGCTTCTTTTTCTTTTGTTAATAACTGAAATTTATGTGTAAAAGTTAACACTGACAGAGGCGACTTAGGACACCTGT
>JBDNGV010000130.1:0-6426 GCA_041689125.1 Daejeonella sp. | reverse complement strand
ATAATCGAATAAGGGCCTTTTTTGCTAAGATTTGAAAATCTTCTTAATTAGATAATCCGTTTCGATTTGTAATCATTCTTTGCCCTTTAGAATATAGACAGAATGAGTTAATCTGAATGTACAGTACACTTACATTCCAATTATATTTCTCTGATTATATTTCATTAAACCTGCGCTCTTCCTGATCTTCAAAACGCGTTAAATAGATATAATGATACCAAACTAAAGATTGCGAAATCGGTGTTTTCGCAATCTCTTAGAAACTACTTTTAATGAACCAATATTATTGATTCTAAGTTTTGCCTTCGATATAATTTATTTGAAAAAGTACATAAGTACAGCATAATTTGTAATTCAATCACCTAATAGCTCCATCCTTCAAAACCTCTTGTTCCGATTAGATAGTCACAGTTCTTTTTCAGCTGCGCGATAGCTGGTTCGTGCCAAGAGCTTAATTTTTCGTATCCAAGCAATGAAATTTGAAGTTCTTTTTGGAAGCGTTGGGTTTTGTGCTTATAGATGATATCCCAATAATGTGTGATCAATTCTCGTTGGTTGTCAATGAGTAAGGAGTTTGGAATTTTGTCGCGTTTTTGACTATTGATTTTTGGACTTGCTGGAAGCAGATTCCAAAGATCATTATTTTTCCAGATAGTGAAGGGTATTATATGGTCAATATCATAACGGTTTAGACTTTCACCGCTCCATACACAACGTACATTACCATCTCTACTCAAGATGCTTCGATAAAGATTTTTGGACTCGAGGATGTCACGTTCGGTAACTGGACTCTTTAACACTTCGTTCAATACCTGCGTAATTGACAAAGTTTGACCTGATGCTTGTACAGAAAACTCTGCCCACTTGAATAAGATTGCATCATGCCCACTTATGAAACTACCCAGTACTTGAAATGCCTCATAATAATCTAGGGGTATTGAGAACGTACCAAAGTTGTTGATTAGGTATTCAGCATCTATGTTAATCGATTTGTAAATTTTCCTAGGTTCATACTCGTAAATTCCATAAAACCTCCCGAAGATAGAGGTTCCGATGTATTTCATTGGCATCTCTGTTAAAGTTCTGGCAAGTTTCCTGACAAGATCCAGAAAAGATTGCTGTATTTCCTCAGGAATACCCTTATTTTTTAGATCATTATAAAACACTGATAAACCACCACGCAGTTCATAAAAAGCTACGACCGCCATCAGCGGACCTGCAAATGCAAGTTGCGTTGACTTATTAATCTGCGGAATGCTTACCAATGGATAATAATATAGGAGCCACTTCTCGACTAATAGACCTAGCGGAAAATGAACCCTATTATCTTTAATAACAATGAAAGGTGAATTATCTTCGATTACATCAATGGTTCCTCGAAGTAATGCAAACTTATATGTTGAGGACTTATTGTCCCGTGAAAGTATCTGATTAATATTTCGGAAGGTCTGTTGATCCATTACTAAAGGTAAATAATGATCCGGTTTTTTGTGTAATTATCTCTTTAAGAGTCAGGATCTCCGTAATTTCCATTTAGGACAGATTGGATAATTAGGATAATTTATCAGAAGAAATTTGAAAGTAAAAAGCCTAAAAGTACCAAGAATACTATTTTCAATATTAACAAATTCGTAACAGTATTGAGTTTTGAAACGCTGGTTTATTTGCTAATTCGTAAGACCTTTTCGATCATTACCCACACTACAGACTATTGAGTACAACATGAACCAACTATTGTACAGTTTAATGATGGGTCTGACGAAATCTAATTCCGCTCTGTCGTATGATTTCAAGTATGGGTATACAGACTTGCAAATTTACTTAGGCGTTAAGCTTGATAAATTCGACTTCGCTTTTCCAGAAAGTGACTGACCAAATCTACTTTCCGCTCGTTTAGGTGATTTCGCAAGTCGGAAATTCCAGATTTGCGAATTTACTTAAGCGAAAGCACGGCGAATACGTCAGTCACGATGTAGAGTTTCCATCGATTAACAAAATTGATTAGTAAGTAAACAATAATTAGCTATTGTACAGTTTAAGCGCAGCGTCTCTACGGATTATTGAATAAAATCCCGTAAATACGGGACAGACTCGCTTACAAAAAGTATTTTTTTATCAACCATTAGCGGTTTAATAATTTGCTTTATAAATATTGAGTTTTAAAAGTAAAGTACTCCTCACAAAGACTCATTGAAACTAGTTATTTCATCATTCCTAGCGTATAAACGTGATTCCCGATTTGAATATTTTAGGTTGATGAGAACTGTTTTAAATAATATATTATCAAGGAGGAGTCCGAAGACTCCCCCTTCATTTGACAATCCGTAGAGACGCTGCGCTTAACTCTACAGTGTGCCTTTATTGCGCTATTTGGATTCTGTTGTTCAAAAGTTCTACATTGAAGTTCACCTTTGCTTTCAGTGCTCCGAAAACCTTCAAAAGCGTTTCCATAGTAACATTTGTCGTATTATTCTCAAGCTTTGAAATTTGGGCGCGTTGTACTCCAATCAGTTTTCCAAGTTGTTCTTGGGTTAAATTTCTTTCTAGGCGAACTTTGCGAATCATTTCTCCCAAAACTTCAAGTTGTAATTCTTGTTCGTATTGAATTCTTTTTTCTGTTCCGATTTCGCCAATGAATTCATCTTTAATTTGGTCTAAGGTGAATATTTCTAATTTTTTATTTTTTGCTCCCATGTTTTCTGTTGTTTTTGAGTTCAAAATATTTCAACCGTATCTGATCTGCCTTTTCGATTTCTTTCTCCGGTGCTTTGTCCGTTTTCTTTATGATTCCGTGAGTTGTCAAAACCAATGTTTCCTGTTTGTCTTCTTTATCCCAAAAAGCAAATATTCTGTAATGCGTTTTGTTATATAAGGTCCTAAATTCCCAAATTTCACCCTTTAACTTCTTAAACAATTCGTTGTCCGTCTTGATTTTCGCTTTGTCAAGGTTAAAAATGATTTTGTCTCGACTTTTTTCGTCAACCCTCAGCAAAAACTCTCTCGCTTCAGTCAAAAAAACAACATCGAATTTTTTCATTCACATATCTAGATTGTTTCCATACAAAGATACATGATTATTTTAATTTTCGAATTTAAAATCCGTCCTGTGTGGTTGCTTGTTGCTACCGAGCGCATGTTTTTTTTCGGAACCTCCATTCACGGCTTATGCATACCAGCGAGCTGATATTAGAGCTTTCGACTTCAAATTCAGGATTTCGGCGATTTATTGATTAGCTAAAGCTTCGGTAAATCTCGGCTTGCTTCGATTCTTGAATAGGAAGCCTGTGATATGTTAAGGACTATGGCCATATCTTCTTGGCAAACATTCTGGTGGCTTGGGTCTGCGCGTAGGCTCATGCGACTTGCAAATGCTTGCTTTTAGGATTGGCTTATTTCATTTATTCTCATTTGTAATTCAAAAATCCTTTTCATTAAGCTCTTAAATTTTAATGGCTCTCCGTATATCATAAAACTTGTCATTGCTTCATAATCTCTTTCGTAATCTTTTACAACTCCGTCTGGTGGAACGATACTGATTTTACTTGGAATATGGTTAGCGTAGTCAAGCCCTCGCAATGGATTAAATTTTTCTCTATGAGCAACAATGTTGTTGTACAGGTCTGTATTTTTCAAAGCTGCAATTCCGTGCTCGGTGTCCATCAATTTTTCCAAGTCATACAGGTGTCTTGAAAGCCTATCAATTCGGAATTTTTCAGCATCCTGTGAGAATTCTTCGTGAAGCAAAAATATTTTTTCTAAAAACGTTCTTTCTGGAAGCACTGTCGGTATTGCAAAAGGAACAGATGCAAAACTTTGTTGCGGAAAGGTTTCACTTAAAATTGAATTAATTTTCCTTGCTTCAATTGGTTCCATTAATGAACGTGAACTTACTTCTATTAAGACTCTTTGCGGTAGATATTCCGAATTGTCGATTACAGAATTGTAATAAATTTCCATTACCTGAGGGTCCTTGTCTGAATCTTTTACTGGTTGAGCAATGAGTTTACATTCATCAATTGCTTTCCATTCAGTAAGTTTTTGGGTTAAGTCGGCAAGGAAAGTAGTGGATATAAATTCACAAGATTGTTTTCTTAGATTTTTGATTTGAGTTTTACTAATGTCGCTATCAAACCCAAAATACCTTCTATCAATTGCCAAATCAATATCTTCCGAAAATCTTTTTATTAAATTCCAGCCTTTGCTCAAAGATGTCCCACCTTTAAAAACTATATTTTTACTGTATGGCAACGAAAAAGATGTGTTCAGTGCCAATGTTACCCACCAATCTTTTTCAATAGCTACCGAAGGCAAACCTGTCATTTCAGTAGCTTGATTAAGAATTTCAATTCTTCTTTCCTGTGATAATGTTAGCCAATAGGTATTCATCGAATTGATTTTATTAATATTTTGTTTATCCAAGCTGGTGCAAGTTTGGCATCATTTATTATCTTTTCTTTTTCCTCTTTTTTAAGAAGCATGTGAATTTTCAATGCTGTTTCATCATCAATTTTTGATTGACCAATAGTTTTGAGTGCCTGAATTACCAAACTGCTTATTTCGCCTTTTGCTAATAAATTTTTTGGGCTGGTGTTTTTAAAGGTGATTGTTCGTTTTCCAACTTTAATGCTTCTTGCAGCTCCATCGGTTAAATAAACTATTTTCATTGGAACTTGGGTAGATAAGCCCAATTTATTTAATGCCTGAATTCCTGTTGGGACAATTCTTGCTTTGTCTCGCCTTGCAATTGCTTTGGCAATATCTTCGGTTGATGGAAAAAGTAGTCCAAGTTCTTTATCGATCTTTGGATATAAGTAAATACCGTGAGCCAAGCGAACAAGTATTTCCTTTTCTTTCAACCTTAGCAGGGCTTTTTTAACGCTTTCATGATTGCCATAGTCTAGAAAGTCGTCCACAAAGAGAACACTTCCATTTGGATGTGATTTGAGCACTTCGGCAATCTTGCTTTCTACTTTTGGTCTTCTCATTATTATTTATTTCGTCCCAAATTTAGTTAATATTTGGGACAAAAATGTTAATTATCAAAATAATCATAAACACTTTTCTTTCCTGATTACCGAAGATACCACCCATAAAATTATTGCATACTTCGATACTATGTCTGCACCTGCCGCCGCCCCAAACGTGGAATCCCAAGCACCGATTGCCAGCAAGAACCCTTCCTGTCCTGTAGAGTTAAGCGCAGCGTCTCTACGGATTATTGAATAAAATCCCGTAAATACGGGACAGACTCGCTTACAAAAAATATTTTTTTAATTAACCATTAGCGCTTTAATAATTTGCTTTATTAATATTGAGTTTTTAAAAATAAAGTACTACTCCCAAAGACACATTGAAACTAGTTGTTGCATCATTCCAAACATATAAACATGACTCCCAATTTGAATATTTTAGATTGAATGGGAGCTGATTTAAATAATATATTGTCCAGGAGGAGTCTGAAGACTCCCCTTCATTTGACAATCCGTAGAGACGCTACGCTTAACTCTACGGACAGTGAAGAATTCATTTCCAGATCTAGAGCTATGATGTTTTTAATATCCTCAGCAGTAATGGCTCTTTTAACCGTACGTTCCTGCTTTATTGATATATCATAAAAAGGATACAATGTTCTGTCGACTACCTTGGCTTTAATAGCTTTATTGTAGATTGCTTTGATGGTTCTGAAATAGAGACTAATGGTATTCTGTTTAACCCCCTGCAATAAAAGGTGTTGTTTAAACCCATTGAGGAGGTTATAATCTAACTCAACAAACTTTATATTTCTACTACAAAACCTATTAAACCTGTTTACTGCTGTTTGATATATCATTGCATTCCCGGTTTGCTTTAATTTTATCATATCAGAAATGAGTGATTGAGCGAATTCGTTAAACGTTTGGATTATAGCAATTACCTTAGGCTTGTTTTGTAATTTATCTTTCAGTGCTTCAAAAGAGAACTCTTGTGAATCTTGTAACTGGTGAATCGCCTTTTGAATTTTTAGATAGGCTTTGCCGATATTTTGGTTTAGCAGTTGAAAATTTGGGTGCGGTTTGATTACTAGTTGGGATTGTCTGTCCCAAAAGTCTTTATTGATTCGAACACCTGTTGTTATTGTAGTATTCTTTTTATTGAATGTGATTCTTACCACGATGGTGTAAATTCCATCATCTTTGAGTCTTTTCTCATCTAGAATGAGCTTATAGTAAACCATAATTGGGAGTTTATGGTCACCTGATTGCACTATCTATGCACTATCTTTTACTATCAAAATAGGAGATTAGCTCAGCTGGGTCAGAGCGACTACGAACAAAAAACCCTTCAGAAATGAATCTGAAGGGTTATGTTTGTGGGAGATACTGGGTTCGAACCAGTGACCCCCTGCTTGTAAGGCAGGTGCTCTGAACCAGCTGAGCTAATCTCCCT
>JBDNGV010000129.1:0-6683 GCA_041689125.1 Daejeonella sp. | reverse complement strand
TTAGCAGATTATCAGGGAGAAGCGATATGATTTGATTGACTTCCACCATGGAAAAATCTTCATCCTAACGATGAAACGTATGCTTTTTTATCCACTTAAGGGGATAACTCAAGTCTTCCGAACACCTGTGGTGACAACACCGAACAGAGGGTAAAAATTGGTTGGTGATAAAGCCAACCAAAGGGTAATATTTACAGACCGGCAGCCCCGTTCTTGATTTCTTCCACTATTGAAGGATCAAGAAGGGTTGAAGTATCTCCAAGATTTGAAGTTTCACCTTCAGCAATCTTTCTCAAGATTCTGCGCATGATCTTTCCTGATCTTGTTTTCGGCAGACCTGACACAAACTGAACTTTATCCGGTTTAGCGATCGCGCCGATAATACGAGCCACAGTTTGAAGAATATCCCTTCTGGTCAGATCGTGATCGTGTATGGAGGTGCCAAGGATTACATAAGCATAAATTCCCTGACCCTTGATATCATGAGGATAACCTACAACAGCACTTTCTACAACGTCTGCATGCATATTAATTGCATTTTCAACCTCCGCAGTACCTATACGGTGTCCCGATACATTCATCACATCATCCACCCTGCCGGTTATGCGATAATACCCGTCCTCATCTCTCAAACAACCGTCACCGGTAAAATACATGTTCTTGTACGTAGAGAAATAAGTCAGTCGGCAACGCTCGTGATCTCCGTATGTTGTGCGGATAATTCCAGGCCATGGGAATTTGATACATAAGTTTCCGCTCACATTATTTCCGATCAATTCAACTCCCTGTTCATCAACTAAGCAAGGCTGAACTCCAGGTAAAGGAAGGGTTGCATATCCCGGTTTTGTTGGGGTGATGCCGGCAATTGGTGAAATCATAATTCCACTGTTTTCGGTTTGCCACCAAGTATCAACAATCGGACATTTTCCTTTTCCAATCTTCTCATTATACCAGTGCCAGGCTTCCTCATTGATTGGCTCACCTACTGAACCAAGCTTAGTCAGCGAGCTAAGATCTTTCCCTTTCAAAGGTTCGTTACCAAAACTCATCAGTGAGCGAATCGCCGTTGGAGCTGTATATAGGATATTTACTTTGTATTTATCTATTATATCCCAAAAACGACCAGCATCAGGCCAAGTTGGTACACCCTCGAACATGAGGGTCGTTGCCCCTTGTGATAATGGTCCGTAAACGATATAGGAATGACCTGTAATCCAGCCAATATCGGCAGTACAGAAATGAACTTCACCCGGTTGGTACTGGAATACGGTTCTGAAAGTGTATCCGGTATAAACCATATACCCACCGCAGGTATGAACAACGCCTTTTGGTTTACCGGTTGAACCGGAAGTATATAATATAAACAAAGGATCTTCAGCATCCATTGGCTCGGCTGGACATGCCGGATTACCCTGAGTTTCTACCTTTCGAATTTCATCTTCCCACCATACATCACGTCCTTTGATCATAGATACCGGAGTACGAGTACGGGTTAAAACGATTATCCTCTGCACTGAAGCACACTGAACTATGGCATCATCAATGATATTTTTAAGCGGTATATCTTTATTCCCTCTGAAGCCACCATCTGCAGTAATGACTAGATTGCACTGGGCGTCGTTGATACGATCAGCGATTGACTGAGCTGAAAAGCCTCCGAATACTACCGAGTGGATTGCACCAATACGAGCACAGGCCATTACTGCTATTGCAAGTTCAGGAACCATAGGCATATAGATACAGATACGATCGCCTTTTTTTGCGCCATTGTTTTTCAGCGCATTGGCAAATTGAACAACTTTAAAATGCAGTTCTTTATAAGTGAATGATCTGAAATGTTCTTCAGGATCATTCGGTTCCCAAAGCATCGCTATTTTATCTGAGCTCTTCTCAAGATGACGATCAAGGCAATTCTCCGTTATATTCAATTTTCCTCCACTAAACCATTTCTCATTTGGCTCAGTAAAGTTCCACTCCAGAACTCTATCCCACTTTTTCTGCCAGTAAAAGGTGTCGGCTACCTCAGCCCTGAAATTCTCTGGTTCTGCAACACTATAGGCATAAACACGTTTGTAGTCTTCAAAGGAATTAATACGAAGATTCATCTTTTTATTATTGTTCGGTAAATTAAATATCAGAGTACAATTATATCATATTCAGACCTGTTAGCCTAATATGGAAGTAAAAAAATTACATAAATACAGGAAGCTGGGTTGCTTTTAAAATGAATGTCTAAATTTATTGATAAAGTATTGCGTATCTGATTTTTTCTCGCGATATTTGCAAACTCTTTAAAGATTTGAATTTTAAAAAATAGATACTATATAGTCATGTCGAGAATTTGTGATTTAACAGGGAAAATGGCGATGAACGGTTTCAACGTTTCTAACTCAAACGTAAAAACCAAGCGTAAATTTTATCCTAACCTGCATGTAAAAAAGTTTTACATTCCAGAAGAAAACAGATGGATCACGTTGAAAGTTTCTACTTCAGCGATTAAAACCATCAGTAAGAATGGCATCACTGCTGTAATTAACAAATTCCTTAAAAAAGGATTTATATAAGTAATACGTTCTAAGTATTACGTTCTACGTAGAGAACGTAAAACGTATAATGTATAACGTAAAACAAATAATAATACAATGGCTAAGAAAGGCAACAGAGTTCAGGTTATTTTAGAATGTACTGAGCATAAGGAAAGTGGCGTGGCTGGAATGTCTCGATACGTAACCACTAAGAATAAAAAAAACACTACAGAGCGTTTGGAATTGAAAAAATTTAATCCTGTTTTGAGAAAAGTGACTGTTCATAAAGAAATTAAATAATAAGTAATAAGTTATTAAGTAGTAAGTTATAAGTATTGTATAGTAGAACTTATAGCTTAAAACTTACAACCTACAACTCAAAATAACATACAGAAATGGCAAAAAAAGTAGTTGCAACCCTGAAAACAGGCGCTGGTAAAGAATATTCAAAAGTTATCACAATGAATAAGTCGCCAAAAACTGGTGCTTACTCATTCAAAGAAATTATCGTTCATAACGATCACGTGAAAGACGCTATTGCCGGAATTAATACCATTAAGTAATTTCAGCATTGAAAAATTAGAAGCCGCCCGCGTACAATCGTCGGGTGGCTTTTTTCATTATATAATTGTTATCCGCCACGCAGATTTATTAAATTTGGCTCCATGGGATTATTTGATTTTTTCAAGAAGAAAGAAAGCAACGTACAGGAACAGGTAGAACTGGATAAGAGCTTAGAGAAGACTAAGGAAGGTTTGTTCTCCAAGATCACCAAGGCTGTTGTCGGGAAATCGACCGTTGATGATGATGTTCTCGATGAACTTGAAGAAATTCTGGTCAATTCGGACGTGGGTGTTCAAACAACTCTAAAGATCATTGATCGTATCCAGACTCGGGTTGCCCGCGATAAATACATCAATACTTCAGAACTAAATGAACTTTTGCGTTCTGAAATCCAAAGCCTCTTATCAGAAAATAATAGCAACGATTTCAGAAATTTTGAATACGGTGATCATAAGCCCTATGTCATTATGGTAGTTGGAGTAAATGGTGTCGGCAAAACTACCACCATCGGCAAACTCGCTCATAAATTAAAATTAGCAGGCAACAAGGTGGTTTTAGGTGCTGCAGATACTTTCAGAGCGGCTGCTGTAGACCAACTGAAACTTTGGGCGGAGCGGGTAAATGTACGAATCGTTGCACAGCCAATGGGTTCAGACCCTGCATCAGTAGCATTCGATACCCTACAATCAGCTGTTGCCAATGGCGATGATGTGGCTATTATTGATACAGCCGGCCGCCTTCATAATAAAGTTGCACTAATGAACGAGCTAACCAAGATCAAACAAGTCATGCAGAAAATTGTTCCGGGAGCGCCTCATGAGATCCTTCTTGTACTCGACGCCTCTACCGGCCAAAATGCAATTGAACAATGTAAGCAGTTTACACAGGCAACAGAAGTCAACGCATTAGCACTTACTAAATTAGACGGCACTGCAAAAGGCGGGGTCGTGATCGGAATTTCTGATCAGTTTAAAATTCCGGTGAAATACATCGGTGTGGGTGAAGGAATAGATCATCTGCAATTATTTAATAAGAAAGAGTTTGTCGACTCTCTTTTTAAATAATCATCAAAGCAAATAATGAAGACTAAAATCAGCACAAAACCAGCCCCGGTAAAACCAAGAGTCAATGTGATTACTCTAGGTTGTTCCAAAAATATTCATGATTCTGAAGTTCTGATGGGCCAGCTTAAGGGCAATCAGATGAATGTTGTTCATGAAGCGGATACGCTTCATCAGGATGACATCATCGTTATCAATACCTGCGGGTTTATTGATAATGCCAAACAGGAATCGATCGATACGATCCTTCAATACAGCGAGTTAAAAGACCAAGGTAAAATTTCCAAACTTATCGTAACCGGATGTCTTTCTGAGCGGTACAAACCTGAGCTTGAAGCCGAAATTAAAAATGTGGACTCCTACTTCGGGACAAACGATCTGCAAAATCTTCTCCACTCAATTGGCGCAGATTACAAGCATGAACTTTTAGGAGAACGGCTGCTGACTACTCCATCACATTTTGCCTATTTTAAGATAGCCGAAGGATGTAACAGACCCTGCTCCTTTTGTGCAATTCCACTTATGAGGGGTAAACATGTTTCCAAACCTATTGAAGACTTGGTAAAGGAAGCCAAGTTTTTGGCAAAGAATGGCACCAAAGAACTAATATTAATTGCTCAGGATCTGACCTATTACGGTCTTGACCTCTACAGCAAACGAAATCTTGCTGACTTACTCCGCAATCTGTCTGATGTTGATGGAATTGAATGGATAAGACTACAATATGCCTATCCTTCAGGTTTCCCAATGGATATCCTGGATGTAATGAATGAACGTTCCAATATCTGCAATTATTTGGACATGCCGCTTCAACACATCAGCGATTCAATGCTGAGCTCAATGCGCCGTGGAATTACGAGGCAAAAAACAATAGATCTTGTTAATTCTATTCGCGATAAAGTGCCTGATATTGCTCTGCGCACAACCCTGATCTGCGGGTATCCCGGAGAAGCAGAAAAAGACTTCGAAGAAATGAAAGAATGGGTAAACGAGACCCGCTTCGACCGCTTAGGATGTTTCACCTATTCGCATGAAGAAAAAACGCATGCCCATGAACTTATTGATAATGTTCCCGAAGAAGTAAAACAAGAACGTGTTGAAACGATCATGGGAATTCAGCAGGAAATTTCATTCGATATTAATCAAGATAAAGTTGGCCAAACTTATAAAGTGCTGATCGATAAAAAAGAGGGAAATTATTTAACAGGAAGAACTGAATACGATTCGCCGGAAGTGGATAATGAGGTTTTAATCGATACTAGAATTAGCTATGCCAGTCCGGGAAGCTTTGTTCAGGTAAAGATCGACCGTGCCGAAGATTTCGATCTTTATGGTCAGATTATTAAAATTTAGTTCAGCAAAGTGGAATTCATTAATTTCCTCTAATTTCGTTCCTGATGAAGGCAACTTATATTGATTATAGTGAAACCAAGAGTTTTTCAGAAGGGATGATCCGCTATCTGAACAATGACCAGGAATTAAATTCATTCAAATCATATAATCCTAACCTTGAGGGATTCAGAAAGTTATTAGTCTCAAAAAAGAATGATTCCAACAGAGAAATACTGGTTGAAGTATTAAGAGAGCAATATTCAAAAGTACCACAGCCAATCCATGAGCAGTTAAACACAAACATCAGCCTATTACTTCAAAAAGATACCTACACTGTTTGTACCGGGCATCAGCTCAACATCTTTACCGGTCCATTATATTTCATTTTCAAGATAGTAACTGCTATCAATCTGGCTAGGGAATTAAAAACCCAATTCCCGGATAAAAATTTTTTACCTGTGTATTGGATGGCTACAGAAGATCATGATTTTGCTGAGATCAATCATACTTACATCTCTGGAAAGAAAATAAGCTGGGATCTGGAAGCTTTAGGTGCCACCGGAAGATTATCTACCAAGGGAATAGAAAAAGCAGTAAAGGATTATCTCGCAATCTTGGGAATTTCTGAAAATGCGGAAGAATTGGGGAAACTGATTTCTACTGCTTATACGGGCACCAATAGTTTGGCAGATGCCAGCAGGCACCTAGTCAACGCACTGTTTGAAGAGTATGGTTTGTTGATTCTGGATGCTGATGACCGAAGGTTAAAAAAAGAATTTTCAGGTATTATTGCAGAAGATATTACCGGACAGCATAGCTTTAGAACCATCACTGATACCAATAATAAATTGGCAGAAAAGGGAATTGAAGTGCAAGTAAATCCAAGAGAGATCAATTTCTTCTACCTGTTGGATGGCATAAGGGAGCGTATTGTACTTGAAAATGAGCAATACCGGGTCTTGAATACAGAGATCTGTTTCAGCAAAGAAGAATTACTCAAAGAAATTAATGATTTTCCCGAGCGTTTTAGTCCGAATGTTGTTATGCGCCCTTTGTATGAAGAAGTGATTCTTCCAAATCTGGCCTATATTGGCGGAGGCGCAGAAATTATTTACTGGCTACAACTAAAGCAAAACTTCGATTATTATGGAGTAGATTTTCCAATTCTACTTTTACGAAATTCTGCCATTTTCGCATCTCT
>JBDNGV010000128.1:0-5720 GCA_041689125.1 Daejeonella sp. | reverse complement strand
TCTTCCAATCTACAAACAAATTTGAAAAACTGAAAAAGAAGGTTGCTCATTTTATTATTCTCATTCTGCAGATCATTTTAATTATCAAGTCATTTTGCGGATATTTGCAAGGATGGTAATATCAGAAAACATGCTCAAATGGGCAATGCGTTTTTATCCCCCGCTATTTTTTCAAAGAATCTGGGTAATTAAGTTTGATAAGGGCTATACGGGTGTACATGTTAAAATTTTAAAGAGCTTTTTGAATATTAACTATAATCGAACAATCTTTGGTGGTACCATATTTAGCGCTTCGGATCCATTCTTTGCCCTGCTTTTTGATCAGCTCCTCCAAAGAAGAGGATTAAAATGCCGGGTATGGCTTAAAAGCTCCGAAATCAAATACTTAAAACCTGGAAAAACAAATTTATATTTTACGATTTCACTAAGTGAAGAACAAATTACAGAGGCGGAGACAACGCTCAGTACTGTGGGAAAATTCATAAAAGCGTATCCTCTTAATATTTTTAATTCGGAGGGAGTACTTTGTGCTACGGTGGTCAATGAGATATATATTCGTAATCTGTTTATGGGTGAAGAGCAAACGATTGCCTACTAAAGATTAATGAACATGAATATTAGGAGACTAATTTTGGAGGGGGAAGGTGTAACACAAGATTTCAAGAAAAAAATAACCAGCTGTGAAAAAATAGCAAAAACAATGGTTTCTTTTGCTAATAATAAGGGAGGAAGATTACTAATTGGGATTTCTGATGACGGGACGATAAGTGGGGTTAAGTCGGAAGATGAAGAAAAATATATGATTACCCGGGCTGCACACTTTTTTTGCAAACCAGCACTTGAACCAAAATTTGAAGAGATCTATTTAGATGATAAAATTGTACTTGTCGCAGAAATAATTAAGAGTGAAATGAAACCTCATTATGCTCTTGGAGAAGATAAAAAATGGTGGGTCTATATTCGAGTTAAAGATAAAAGTGTGCTAGCCAGCAAAATTGTTATTGATGTTCTGAAACGCGAAAACAATGAATATGGTGTATTGATTGAATTTTCTTCCAAAGAGAAAGCCCTTCTCGAGTATTTAAATGAACATGAAAGGATCACTTCCCGTGAATACAGCCTAATGTTAAATTTATCTAGGCGGAGAACGCATCGAATTCTTGTGAATCTGGTACTTTCCGGAGTGATCAGACTACACACTACAGAAAAAGAAGAATACTATACTGCTTCTTAATATAAAATAGTATAAATAGCTATTTTACAGACAATTAAAATCTAATTTATTTCTATTGAAACGCATTTACTTTAAATACAAATCCCACTATCAAAGCAATCTTACCCTGGCAATACCAGTTGTTATTTCGCAGCTCGGCCATACCTTGGTGCATACTGCTGATAGTGTAATTGTAGGGCATTTCGCGGGCACAATACCTTTAGCCGCGGTCTCCCTTGTAAATAGCATATTTATTGTAGCTCTTGTTATTGGCATGGGTATTTCCTACGGACTCACTCCACTGATTGCACAAGAAAACGGAAAGAAAAATAATCTGGAATGCGGGAGACTTCTTGCAAATAGCTTACTTATCAATGCAATTATAGGAATTCTGCTGTTTATACTTATTTATTACGGTTCTCAACTGGTTATATATAATATGGATCAGGATCCAAAAGTAGTAGCAAAAGCAATACCTTATTTAGGTTTACTCGGTTTTTCAATCGTTCCGTTGATGATTTTCATGACATTTAAACAATTCGCTGAAGGCCTAGGATTTACCAAACAGGCTATGATGATTTCTTTATGGGGAAATCTCCTTAATGTTTGTCTTGGGATTATATTCGTCAAGGGCTTATTTGGAATTGCACCAATGGGTGTGAGTGGTGTGGGTTGGAGCACACTCATTGATAGGACTATCATGGCAATTGTCATGTGTATTTATGTAATAAGGTCTAAGTATTTCAAGGAATACATAAAATCATTTACCTTAAAATCGGTTGATAAGATCAGGTCTTTGAAAATCCTTAAGATTGGAACACCAGTTGCGCTACAATATACGTTTGAGGTTAGTGCATTCAGTGTTTCAGCTATATTAATCGGCAGTATTGGCGCTGTTGAACAGGCGGCACACTTAGTGGCAATTAATCTAGCAGCGATAACTTATATGATGGCAAGTGGTATTTCTGCTGCAGCAACAATTAAAACCGGTAATAATTTTGGGAAAGAGGATTTCCTGAATCTCAGACTTTCAGCTATCTCAAGTTATCATATTGTTTTAATATTTATGGCTATCGCTGCCCTCTTGTTCGCTGGACTCAACGAATATTTACCTTGGATCTATACTTCAGATAAAGCTGTCATAAATATTGCTTCACAGCTACTTATAATTGCAGCATTTTTTCAACTATTTGATGGGGCACAGATTGTTGGATTAGGAATACTTCGAGGGATAGGTGATGTGAATATACCCACTTTAATCACTTTTGTGGCCTACTGGGTTATCGGTATACCCGCAGGATACTATATAGGAATAGTTTTAGGTTGGGGAGCAAATGGAATCTGGTATGGTCTAACCTTGGGCTTACTAGTTTCAGCCGTCTTGCTTTTTACCAGATTCCACTACTTTTCTAAGAAGCTGGTTCGGCTAGCTCATATAAAATTGATGCCACCGGAATTCTAATTTCATTAAAAATCTGAGACTGCATTTTTTTCAACCTATCAGTATGGTCCTCAAGACGATCGTTAATGTTCATATATCTGATCAAATCGCCTGTTCTAGTATCAATAAACCTGTAACGTGTAAAATGTTGCTTTTCCATGATGCGAATTTACACTAAATTTATTGAAAATCAGCATATTACGTTCTTATGATTTATGAAATATAATTACGATATGCTTAGAAATAGAGATCATGTGCAACTCGATAGGTATTGCAGTGAGCTTCAACGATATCCGAAATTTTGGGGGAATAGCCCCCTCCCATACTAATCTGCACAGGCAGACCTAACCTTCTGCAATAATTCAACACCAGTTCATCTCTTTGTTTACATCCTGCTTTGGTAAGATTAAGCTTACCTAATTTATCCGTTGCAAGTATATCCACCCCTGCCAGATAGAAAATAAAATCAGGTTTAAATGATTCAATAACAAAGTTTAAATTCTGACTGAGCAGATTTAGATATTCTGTATCGCTAGTTCCTTCAGTCAAACCGATATCAAGATCAGATTGCTCTTTTCTGAATGGAAAATTCTTTTCTGCGTGCATAGAAAATGTAAAAACCCTTTCCTCATTACTGAATATCTCGGCAGTACCGTTTCCCTGATGAACATCCAAATCAATAATCAAAATACGTTGCGCTAAAGAATGGCTTAATAGATAATTAGCAGCAATTGCCTGATCATTTAGTAAACAAAAGCCTTCGGCCCAATTTGAACCTGCATGGTGGGTACCTCCTGCAATATTAAATGCAATTCCATGCTCTAAAGCATGAATACTCCCTATAATTGTCCCCATTGCAATTCTTTGTTCACGTTCTACCAGTAAAGCAGACATAGGAAAACCAGATCTTCTGACTTCAGCATCGCTTAGTTTAAGATCCCTAAGTCTTTCCCAGTAATTTTTCTCATGTGTTAACAAAATAATGTCTTCATCCAGCTTTTCCGGAGAAAAAAGTGAATCAAGGTTTATCAAACCCTCGTAGAGTAGTTGTTCTGGTATGAGTTCATACTTCAGCATCGGGAAGCGATGCGCCTCAGGTAGAGGAAGAACATAAACAGGGTCAAATGCAATAAAAAACAAGAAAATTAATAGTTAAGAAGTAATTTTGGCCTATCCCTATTAAACATTCTGATGATCAGCGATACCAGAATGATCGCAAGAGCTGCATAAGCTGCATTAATTACATCATCATAAAATAGCGCATCTACTTCTTTACGCTTCAAAATAATGCCATAAAGGGCCCAAAGTACTACAAAGCCGAATGGTATATTCCTTCTGACAAGAACAATAAATAAGGAAATAAGAGCCGCTGCACCCATTAAAATGATAACCCAATAGCTTTCAGATATTCCCATTCCATTCCATCCTGTTGAGTTTAACCAGGCACTGATATTGGCAATACTTGCAATACATATCCAGCCGAAATAAATACTCAAAGGAAATTGTGTGAATATTTTTGTCGGGAATGATCGATCAGGATTTGATATATGAGCTTTAATACTGATTTTAATGAGCGTGAACAGCTGGATCAAAATCAAAATGACTGATATTAATAGTTGCTCATTTACCCAGGCAATCAGCCAAAACCCTGTAGCGATATTGTTCAGGGCAAATAGCCATCCAATATTCTGGGTGTCCTGATTGGTTTGGCAACTTGAGGTTTTCGCAAATGCTTTATAGACATGGAAGACACAAAATGCAATTAAAGAAATATAAATGAGTCCCCAAATTCCAAACGTAATCCCAGCCGGAGCAAAAACGGTATCGTATATTGCCGAGACTTGACCAACATCCTGAGAAGAAAAAGATTTTACCTGAACGAGATATGAAATGAGTAGTTGAAAACCTAGAGTTATTAAATTTAGTATAGCCAATAATCTTGTTTTCATGGTGATTAGATTAATAAATATTTGTTCAAAAGATAATTTTTAACTTTATAAAAAGACCTGATAGTTTAAATTTAACTCAGGAATTAAATTCAATCAGTCCAACAATCTGTTTAAGATAGCCTGCATCGGTTTCATCAAAACTATTTAATTCTGCACTATCTACATCTAAAACTCCTATTACATTTCCATTTTTAATTATTGGAATCACAATTTCAGACTTTGAGGTAGCGCTGCAAGCGATGTGTCCCGGAAATTCCTCAACATCAGGAACAATCAGGGTTTGTGCTTGCTCCCATGAAGCACCGCAAACTCCTTTTCCCTTCTTAATTCTAGTGCAGGCAACCGGTCCTTGAAATGGGCCTAAAACTAACTCCTCTCCTTTTACCATATAAAAACCGATCCAAAAGAAGTTAAACTGTTCTTTCAGGGCAGCACAAACATTAGCCATATTAGCAATCTCATCATTTTCTCCTTCAAGCAACGCAGAAATCTGGGGTAATAATGAGTGGTATTGTTCCTTTCTAGTGCCGGTAACAATTCTTAAATCTTCAGCCATTGAACAAAATTACCATTCAAAAATCATTCAGCACCATTTTCAAAATAAAAAACTAAAAAATAATAATAATCGTATTTAATGTTACTTAAAAGAATGATTGAACAGTTCTAGTTGCAAGGATTTTATTTTAGCTGATTATCCATTTATGCTTCCTGCAAATCCACAAGAAGAATACAGTTGGATAAATTACCTTTGAGATCTGAAATATAAATCGTTAAGAGAAATTATGTTAGTTTCAATAAGCATTGTAAGGTATAGGCCATTATTCATTCCGCTGGCAATTCTTGCTATGGCAATTCATCGAATCCCACTTTCATTAAATAAAGCCTGTACTTTCTGGAAGTTAATGGGATGTGGCAAAAATGGCTCATTTGACCTCACACCCGACTGGCAGCAGTGGGCGCTAATGGCAGTTTGGAGCTCTGGGGAGGATTTTAACAAATTTAATAAAAACTCATTTATCTCTTGGTGGTGGAAAAAATTTACAAAAGAACAGTGGACACTCTTATGTGTTCCTTTAGCAAGTCATGGTAAATGGGATGGAAAAGATCCATTTAAAAT
>JBDNGV010000127.1:0-1932 GCA_041689125.1 Daejeonella sp. | reverse complement strand
GAATTTAAACCTACTCTTAGGTCTGTTAGACTTACTGCTGCTCCAGGATCTGCAAATGCCCTGATTCAATTGGTTGGTCCGCAGCAAGGTGCTGCAATTACAATTCCATTCACAATTGATGCGTCTAGTACTGCAATACGTGGAGTGCATTACACAATTACTTCAACAGATAACACGGTTAGTATTGCTGCAAATTCCAGCTCTACAACAATTCCAATTAGTTTAATTCCGGGTAGTGTTACAGCTGCTGCAGGTGTTAGATTAATTATTGATATCGCTGGAGGTTCTGCGGGTATTGTACCGAATCCGAATTTTAAACGATATACACTTACTATTTTGCCTTAAAAGGATTCAATAATTTAGTAGGGATACTTTTTCCATTTGATTTTGGCTATAAGTAGTCATTGTAATTTTTAAACAGTATTTGTAAATCAAAGAAGCGGCAATTTTCTATTTGAAAATTGCCGCTTCTTATTTTATTAGATTTTATTAGGAAATCATATCGCCGATATGGAGGTCATCGAATTAATTAGCTTTCTCGGAATTGCCTTCATAGGTTTTCTACCTAAAGGCAATAGTTTTTAGTACAGGTATTTATGCTTGGTATAAAATAGAACGATTTTTTAAAGTGAATGGTTTAACGATTCACAAAGATTTTTGATTTCTACTATTGTATTATGATTGTGAATACAGATTCGTAGTCGTTCTGATCCTTCTGCCACACTAGGACTGAGAATTGCCCTTACATCAAATCCTCTCTGCTGGATAATTTCTGCTGTTTCTCTGGCCTTGTTATTGCCTGGTATAACAATGATTTGTATAGCCGACCGGCTACTCAGTAGATTGACTTTTGAGCTTATGTTCTGTTTGAAAAATAGTATTCGTTTATGAATATCTGATTGATGATCTCTGCTTTTAAGAAATAAGTATGCACTTTGAACTGATAGATGGCTCAGGAAAGGGGTGGCTGTTGTAAATATGAATGCCCTTGAAAAATTGATCAAATAGTCTCTCAGTTGCCTGCTCCCCAGTATTGCGGCACCATGTGTGCCTAAAGCTTTCCCAAAGGTGATTGTCCTTGCTAATACCTCATGGCAAAGTCCTAACTCATGAATTAGACCTCTGCCTTTTTCTCCGAATATTCCTACAGCATGAGCTTCATCAACAATGAGGGCTGCATTATATTGCTTTGAAAGCCTGGCTATTTCCTTTAATGGTGCTTCATCTCCATCCATCGAATACACACTTTCAACAGCTATAAATATTCTTCCTTTGGCTAGTTTTAATTTTTGTTCCAGACTGGAAAGGTCATTGTGCCTGAATACATAGCGAGAGGCATGGCTTAGCCGGATACCATCAATAATTGATGCATGGATTAATTCATCTGATATAATGGTATCTCCTCGTTGTGGAAGGCATGCAAATAAACCATTATTAGCATCATAACCTGAATTGTAAAGAATTGAGCTTTCTGATTCGTGGAAAAGGGCAATTTCTTTCTCCAAATTTTCGGTAAAGCTGTGATTGCCTGCTAGAAGTCGTGAGCCACCCGAACCCAAGCGATATTCGGGATATTTCTTTAACTCATTTTCAAAACATAATTTTAATTCCTCTGACTGAGAAAAGCCCAGGTAATCGTTTGAACAGAAATCGATTAATGAATTTTCCGATTTTAAAGTGCGCAGGGAATTATTGCGTTTACGCAACTCTAGGCTTTCCGAAATAAAAGTATTGATCTCTTTCAAAATGTTATGTTAAAAATAATAAAAGCGACCCGAAATAAGCCGCTTTTATTCAAAATGAATATAGAAATACTTAACCTTTTCTCATTCCCGGTCTCTGTTCAGATCGGTTTTTCATTCTTTTTTTTCCCTTTTCTTTCATTTCTTGAAGCGTTTTTTGCTGCTCCACATTCAGAATCTTATTCATTTT
>JBDNGV010000126.1:0-2871 GCA_041689125.1 Daejeonella sp. | reverse complement strand
TATTCTGGATGCGATAATCAAGTCTTTACGCCCCAATAATAAACCTGCACATTGCGGACCGCGAATATATTTACCCCCACTGTAGGCAACAAGATCAGCACCCTGCGAAATATGCGGATTTGGAACCTCCAATACCTCAGCAGCAGCATCAACAAGAATAGGCACCCCAAGAGGCTTTGCTACAGAGGAAATTTCTTTAAGGGAAAGTGGACCGTTCTCTGATGGTCCTCCGGCAAGAATCAGAATCATGGCCGTGCGTGGGCCGACTGCCAGTTTCAAATCTTCAAGAGTTGATACTTCCACCATTCGCACTCCAACAGCTTTTGCAGCTGCATCATACGCTGTTCGTGAGTAAGCGGGAATGATCACTTCATCCTTCATCCCCGTAAGATCGGGAATCATCCAAAGTTTATCGGGATCACCGCCGGTTACACAGCCTGCAGTAGCGGCAGTTATTGCAGCCGAAGCACCTGAACTGACGTAGCCGAACTCTGTGCCGGTCAGTTCACCCAATCGGACACCAACTGCATCCATCAGTTCATCAATTTGAACGTATTCTTTCACTGCTTCATTCATAGCAGTCTGTACTTCAGGAAGGATTTGGCTAGCACCAACCACGGTAACTGTACCCCTGGCATTAATCAACGGACGAACACCTATCGCCTCATAAATACTTTTGCCAGCCTTCTTGATATTCACTGGACTAGCTGCAAATACAGATTCTATATTGGATCCTGAAACCGCACCTGCAACAGGCAAAAGGCTCAGACCTTTTATTAATTCTCTCCTTTTCATAAAATAATTAAATTAAAGGGCCGGAAGTCCACCGACTACTCTTGGCAACGGATTTGTTAAACCATTCAGGTCATAAAATACACGCCCGCCTTTTACCGTAACTTCACATTCAAAGCGCTGCTTTCCCTCTAGCTTCTGCCCCATTTGATCAAAAACTCCAAACTTTCCTTTACGGATTCTAAGCACGGTAACATCACCCTCCGAACCTACTGAAAGATTCCCAATCTCTTCTCTGTGTATAACCTGTGCAGGTTTCCAGGTCACTGAATTTATAATTGCAGGAACATCCATTCCAAGAGCAAGAAATTTGTTCATCACATTCAGAATATCTTTCATCGCCGAGTTCATACTTCCGCCATGATGATCGGTACTGATCACATCCGGAAAGAAGCCTGCTTTGGTTGCCGGTATGGCATGCTTGAATGAAAAGCTTGCAGCTCCATGACCAACATCCCAAATAACCCCTCTGTTTCTTGCTTCAAAAACGAAGGGCCGAAGATTACCGCTAACCGGGTCAGTGATAGCTTCGCGCTCTTTACCACCTCCACCATAAGTATGAGTGTAAATATCTCCGGGTCGAAATTTCTTCAAAGTCAGCTCTTCCAGTGAAAGTCCGCTACCACCAAAATCAACAATAACTGGAATATTCCCGGCAATTTTTCCAGCTTCAATCGCCCGGTCAATCGGAATCCAATCCGGCTTATTATAGTGCGCAACCTTAAAACCAACAATATAATCTTTGTATTTCAGAGCCATATCCGCGGTTTTACGCGCATCCATATCGTCATTATCCTGTTCTGTTGGTCCTCCAGCCATGCCTTCGCCCACAATATTAAGGAAGGCCAGTACCCGGGTTCTAGCCCTGTCTATCGTTTGATCTTTAAATTTTTCAAAATTCCGCCAGCCTGCGCTACCTGCATCCACAACAGTGGTTACCCCCACACGAAAAGTGAATCCATCGGGCTGATTAGCATAATAACTGTTTCTTAAATATTTATCCGGTTCGGTACCTGCAAAATTATGGGTATGCATATCAATGATACCAGGGGTAATATACAAACCCTTTGCATTAACCACTCTAGCAGCTATTTTTGGATCAATATTTTTTGAAACGGCAGCGATCTTACCCGCCTTATCTATTGCCACATCCATCACCTCATTTATACTGTTCTTTGGATCGATAACATGTCCACCCTTAATAATTATGGCATACATCGGATCTGCCTTTTGAGCCATAGCCTGAATACTTAAAATTGAAAAAAATAGCAGAAATAGTTTTTGCATTATGAATGATCTAATGGTAATAAGATTTAGTCTTCCCTGAATTAAACAGGTAAATATTATGAAAAATAGTCAATTTTTGCCGTTGCTTATGTAATTTTTCAATGGCTATAGCATAAACCCGCGCATACTGTTAGGTTTTCTTGATGATCTTACCTATAAAACAAAAGATTAACAAAAAATCAAGGATGAATCCGACATGATTAATATAAAATTTAACAAACAAGGGAATGATTTTCCTGCGGTTTTCATGCGGTTGGTATTTTCACCACCCGCGCACAATGAAACAAATAGTTTTTATCTATAATGGGACATTTGCAAAATAGATCCAGTCTATATCAAATAAATTCTTCTTTCCGGTTTCATCTTTAAATACAAAATATAAATCCTGTACTCCTCTTGATTCTTTCATATCTGTTACAACTTCTTTCCATTCTGCCTGGGTTCCTGTGGATTTTGCAGGAATTTTAACCGAACTTAATAAAGGACCATTTTTATTGCCAAGATATACTTCTATTAATCCGCCTGTTTGTGGCCGAACTCTGTATTTCAATTGCTTAACATTCTTGAGATCAATTGAACTAAAGCGAATAAAGCTGTTGTGATTGATACTTGTTGCATAGGTAAGGACATCCGTGGTAATTGTTCCCAATCTAACGTTGCCTTCATCAAAATCTTCGGCCTGAAGAAAGGGATTTCGTAAAGTAATATGGTCGCGACTTTGTAAGGGTTCAATTCCATTTGCACCCTGATCGGTATAAGTCGCATTTAAAAGGTAAAGACCATCTCTTCCCT
>JBDNGV010000125.1:0-4933 GCA_041689125.1 Daejeonella sp. | reverse complement strand
TGAAACAGATTCCTCTTCGTGCCTCATTCGGAATGACGTCCAACTACCGTCATTTCGAACACGCGAGTAATACCCTTCCATTTGCTAAAATCTTGATGTGTGGAGAAATCTGTTGAAAAAAAATTGATGATTTGAATGGAATAAAAAACAAAAAAATCATGCAATATGAAACAGAGTCCTCTTCGTGCCTCATTCGGAATATCGGAGAATTATGCTTGAATCCTTCCCTATCTCAAACATTCCTTAAAATTTTTTACATTAGCTATCAAAATAGAATATCACCCGCTTACCGGTTAATCTGCATCAGGGCACAATGAATCAGCCACATATTTTCAATAAAGTACAAAGTCCCTTGCTGGTTTACATCCTAAAATGGCTTTGCCTTTCGGCCATTGTGGGACTTCTTGCAGGATCTGCTTCTGCCTTCTTACTGGTTTCATTAGATTGGGTAACAAACTTCAGGGAAAGCAATCTCTGGATAATTGCTTTTTTACCGCTTGGCGGACTTATCATTGGCCTTGCCTACCATTATTGGGGCACTGATGTTGCAAAAGGGAACAATCAATTATTGGAAGAGTTTCATAGTCCGAAACAGATAATCCCGCTAAAGATGGCTCCATTAGTACTATTCGGCACCTTGATTACTCATCTATTCGGAGGTTCAGCCGGACGTGAAGGTACTGCGGTACAGATGGGTGCTGCTATATCCGACCAATTCAGTCATTTATTTAAATTGAAAACACAAGACCGGAAAATTCTGATTATTATCGGCATCAGTGCAGGTTTTGCTTCTGTATTTGGTACTCCCTTAGCCGGAGCTGTTTTTGCTCTGGAGGTGCTAATTCTTAAGAAATATCCCTATGATGCTATTTTACCCAGCTTATTTGCAGCCTTGATTGCTGATTATACCTGTAATGCCTGGAATGTTAAACATACCCAATACAGCATCCCTTTTGTACCGGCAATGAGCGTAGAAAACTTCCTTTGGACAATTCTGGCAGGCATTATTTTCGGACTTGCTGCTATGCTTTTTTCAAAATCGACACATTTCTGGACAGATATGTTCAAAAAAATAAATTATGCCCCGATCAGACCATTTATTGGCGGGTTCTTTATTGCTGCAGCCGTATCCATAACTGGCAGTTCAAAATATATTGGCTTAGGCATACCGCTTATAGAAAGTGCTTTCAACACCGATCTTAATTCATACGACTTTCTGCTTAAGATACTGTTCACCTCGTTCACTATTGGAGCCGGATTCAAAGGAGGGGAAGTTACTCCTTTGTTTTTTATTGGCGCTACTTTAGGGAATACACTGATATGGTTTGTACCCCTCCCCTTAGCCCTTCTTGCCGGAATGGGTCTGGCAGCAATATTTGCAGGGGCAAGCAACACCCCCATTGCCTCAACTATTCTGGGGATTGAGCTTTTCGGCATTGAAAGTGTGTATTTCATCGGAATTACCTGTGCCATTTCTTACCTTTTCTCAGGGGGTACAGGTATTTATACCTCCCAAATCAAAGGCGGACTTAAACATGTGATCTATGATTGGATCATATTAAAGAAATCAGGAAAATAATTATTAAAAACTGAGATTTTTTTTTCGTATAAATCTGTTAAGTAAAAAATCGACTTAAATCGAATCTTTTTTCTTGATTTGACGAACCATTTACCAAATGTTATCATGAAAAGTCTGGGCCTGGATTCATACTCCCTGTATAAATTCGAGCATTTTTTCGAATTATCCCCTGATTTACTATGCATTGCAGGTTTTGACGGGTATTGGAAACGAATTAACCCTTCTGTTTCTCGTATTTTAGGGTATGCTGTTGAAGAACTCACTTCAAGACCGATTACAAGCTTTGTGCACCCAGATGACAGACACGGGACTAATCAATCCCGCGAATATATTACGGAAAGAAGTCCACTGATAAACTTTGAAAATCGTTACATTACTAAGGACGGAAGAATTGTATGGCTATCATGGACATCAATACCTGTTGAAAAAGAGAAACTGATCTATGCAATAGCAAAAAATATTACCTGTAAAAAGAAACTGGAAGAAGAAAGAAACCAGCAACTTGCCAATCTTATAAAGAAACATGAGTATTTGAAACAATTGAGTTATACCACTTCTCATGACCTTAGAGCGCCCATAAATAACTTACTTTCATTAGAGGGTCTACTTGATGATTCAAATGTTAGTGATCCCGAAATTCTACAGTACCTGACCTTCCTGAAATCATCTGCAGAGAATTTAAGTGAGATACTAAATAACTCTGTAGATATTTTGACTCAAAAAGACCAACTGAACATTCAGATTGAAGAACTAAACCTCAACGAGCACCTGAATTTAGTCTTGGGTTCAATACAATCTATATTGCAGGGATCTAATGTTAGTATAGAAACTGATTTTCCTGAAATTGAAATTATAAAATTCAATAAAAATTACCTAGAAAGCATATTGCTTAACCTGATTACAAACTCTATTACATATGCCAGATCCGGTATCCCTCCGGTGATATCAATCTCTTCGAAACGATTTAATGGAATCAGTCAACTGATTATTTCTGATAATGGACTGGGTTTTGACATGGAAAAGGTCAAGGATAAAGTATTTGGGTTGAATCAAAAATTTCATGACCATCCTGATAGTAAAGGAATCGGACTTTATTTGGTGTACAACCATATAATCAGCCTGGGTGGTAGAATTTCACTTGATAGTAAGATCAATGAGGGTGCAACTTTCACAATATCTTTTAAAGATTAAAAAACATAATTTGAAAATGAGTTCAATATGATTATCTTTAATATTAGGGTTTGAGATGCTTTTTTGCAGTGGTGTTAAGGTTTTTATCGTTTAGAAAACTGTCGTTTTGCCTCTTATAATGGGAATTTAGCTTTACTATCATAAACTGAGGCCGAAAGCACTAGCCGGTATATGCTAGCGGGTGTAGTCACGACAGACAGCACTATTTATACTTGATCTATCCCTCAATAATATCCATCTTAGCTTAATTTTCCCGCGATTGGTGTTTTCAGCACCCGCTTATAATCATCAAAGGTTTTATCCCGCATGTGCTGGATTATGCCAATTAAAATGGACAGATGAAAAACAATGAATTTACACCGAAATTTATCTCACTTCTTCGTTCGGGTATAAACAAACAACAGATAAGTAAAGATATTTTAGCAGGAATAATTGTCGGCATTGTAGCCTTACCGCTGGCAATTGCTTTTGCGATTGCCTCAGGAGTATCACCGGAAAAGGGACTGATTACAGCAATAATCGGTGGACTTATAGTGTCAGTTTTAGGGGGAAGCCGTGTACAAATAGGTGGGCCAACCGGCGCATTCATTGTTATTGTATATGCCATTGTTCATGATCATGGGGTTGATGGCTTAACAATAGCAACCTTTATGGCTGGTTTTTTAATGCTTGGAATGGGTTTTGCAAAACTTGGTAATTATCTGAAATTCATACCCTACCCGCTTATTGTTGGTTTTACAAGTGGAATAGCACTGATTATCTTCTCATCACAAATAAAAGATTTTCTGGGACTTCCAATCCAGAACTTACCTCCAGATTTTATTGATAAATGGGTTGTCTATGGTGATTATTTAGATCAGGTTAACTGGATCGCTTTTGCCATAGCATTGGGAACTGTGTTGATCTCACTGAACTTTCACCACATCAGCAAAAAGATACCCGGATCCATTGTCGTTATTCTATTGAGCACCTTACTTGTGTATTTCTTCAAACTGCCTGTTGAAACCATCGAAAGTAAATTCGGGGAAATTCCGAACAAGATATCTATGCCTTCAATACCGACTATTGATTTTGCCAGAATCAAATTATTGATACAGCCTGCCATTGCAATTGCTTTACTTGGTAGTATTGAATCTCTGCTTTCGGCCGTTGTTGCCGATGGTATGATTGGAAGCCGGCACCGTTCAAATATGGAACTCTTAGCACAGGGTACATCGAATATTTTTTCAGGACTATTTGGAGGTATCCCTGTTACTGGTGCAATAGCCAGAACCGCAACCAATATTAAAAATGGCGGAAGAACCCCAATTGCTGGTATAGTTCATGCATTGGTGCTTCTACTGATCATGCTTTTCCTTGCACCGTTAGCAAAGCTAATACCACTGTCTTGCCTTGCAGGAATTCTTGTGGTAGTTGCATGGCATATGGGCGAATGGCACCACTTCCTTTCGATGATGAAAAGCAACCGTATGGATGTACTTGTGCTGCTTACTTCATTCTTTCTAACGGTGTTCTTTGATCTGATTATCGCGATTGAAGTAGGCATGATACTTTCCAGTTTTATTTTCATGAAGAGAATGAGTGAGGCAACATCAATAAAGTCTGCCGGAATTATGCTAGAACCAAAAACTGAGAATGTGGCAACCCTTTTCGAAGATGAACTAACAGGAATACCTAAAAATGTATTGATCTATGAGATAAACGGACCCCTGTTCTTTGGTGCATCACAAAAATTCCAAGAAGTAATCACTGACTTGAATAAACAGCCGGAAATACTAATTCTGAGAATGAGGCATGTTCCATTTATCGATGCAACCGGTATTAACCGACTAAAAGAAATGTGTACACGATTAATGGCTAAAGGTACCACAATTATTATTTCTGAAGCTAACCACGAAGTCAGACATGAAATGCTGAAAGCACAATTATATTCAATCATTGATAAACATAATATTTTGTTAAATATTAATGATGCATTACAAAGGTCAAAGGAGTTAAATACTATGAAAAAATAAAACATTAATAATTTTTAATTTCTTAAGATAATCGTTCATAGCACTTTACCTTAAAATAATTCAAAATCCTTTTAAAAAAAATAATCGGTATATTTAATAAACAAAAAACAAAAGCTATGAAAGCAAACATGGGTAATACTGACAAAAT
>JBDNGV010000124.1:0-1466 GCA_041689125.1 Daejeonella sp. | reverse complement strand
ATTGGCAAAACCTATACTCGTACTTAAATTCGGCACCGCATCCATCACCACCCCAAAGGCTGAGCTGGATGAAACTGTGATTGAAGAAATTGCCCGGCAGGTGGCAATGATACACAAAGACTATAATCTTGTGATTGTTTCATCAGGAGCTGTTGCTGCGGGTAAAAAATTCCTTAAGAATTATGGCGGTACACTGAATGAAAAGAAAGCTGCAGCTTCGATTGGGAATCCACTTTTATTAAACACTTACGCTAAATATTTCTCCCCTCATGGAATCGCCATCGCCCAAAGCTTATGTGAAAGGCATCACTTTTCAAATCGCGATCAGTTTCTTCAGCTCAAGCGCACATATGAAGAGTTATGGAATAGTGATATAATTCCTATTGCAAATGAGAATGATGTGGTTAGTAATCTGGAGCTAAAATTCTCTGATAACGATGAACTGGCAACTTTGATTGCTGCCGGATTTGGTGCTTCTCAGATACTCTTCAGTACCTCTGTACCAGGAGTGCTCGACGGCTCAGGGAATGTTATTCCGGAGCTGGATACTTCTGATAAAAAGGTTCTTTTACTTGCGAATAAAGAGAAATCGGCTTCGGGTTTGGGAGGCATGACCTCCAAACTAAATTTCGCCAGGTTGGCAAATCAAATGGGTATCCGGGTTGTGATTTTTGGGATTAGAACAGCGGACGGAATACTTAAAGCGCTTGATGGAAAGACAGGTACTTTATGTCTCCCGCAGAAAAGTACCTTGCCGGCCCGTAAGAAGTGGCTGGCAAGCGGAAGTTTGGTGAGGGGTCGTATTCAGATCGATTCAGGTGCCTGTAAGGCATTGCAAAAGCGGCATAGTCTGCTGGCGGTTGGAATTAAGTCTGTACTGAATGATTTTGAGATCGGCGAGATTATTGAAATTCTCGATGAGGAAAATAATGTGGTGGCTGTTGCTAAATCAAAAATCGATTCGGCCATGCTGGCCAGCGATACAAAAGTTAAGAACCTGGAAGTGGCACATGCCGATAATATTGTTTTATTGTAAATTTAATCATGGAATCGATACAATCTCTTCTTGAACAAGCATCACAAGCAACGATAGCAGCCAAGCTCTTAAGTGATGACAAGAAAGAAGATATACTCAGAACACTGGCTGCAAAGCTTAGGGCAAATATATTGACCATTCTTGCAGAAAATAAACTAGATCTCGACCGGATGCCGGATACTGATCCTAAAAAAGATCGGCTTTTACTTACAGCTGTAAGGATAGAAGATCTGGCAAAGAGTGTAGAGGATATTGCAGGGCTCCCGGATCCAAGTAATAGGCTGCTTTCTGAAAAAATCCTGAATAATGGCCTTTTAGTACAGAAAATTACTGTTCCATTGGGGGTAGTCGGAGTGATTTACGAGTCGAGACCGAATGTTACCGTAGATGTGGCTGCTTTGTGCATTCAATCGGGAAATGTATGCCTTCT
>JBDNGV010000123.1:0-2844 GCA_041689125.1 Daejeonella sp. | reverse complement strand
TAAAATAGCAAAAGATTGGTGGAGGGAAAGTGCCTTAAATATCCCAAACTTAATAACTGAGATGCCTGGTCCCAAATCAAAGATCATGCATGCGAACACTGCTAAGTATATGAAGGGCCTTAGCTCGCAAGTAAAATTATTTCCTGTTTGTTTTGAAGAAGGATCAGGAATAACTTTAACAGACGTTGACGGGAATAAGTACCTTGATTTTTCGTCTGGTATTTATGTTGCTTCTCTGGGTCATTGCCATCCAAAAATATCAGAAGCGATTTCTTATTGGGCAAAAAAACTCATGAACATTCATGATTTTACAACCCCGGTTAAAGAGAAGCTGATGGAAAAAATGGCTGGTATTTTGCCAGGTAAACTAAATGCCATTCAATTATATTCTGATGGTACTACAGCCGTAGAAGCAGCTATCCGTGCGGCACGAGCCATTACCAATAAACATGAATTTATTTCGGCTTACCGCGATTTTCATGGCAAAACTCTGGCCGCCGTAAGTTGTGCACAAATGTATCGGGGCGAAAACTTTAGTTATGGACCTACAAGAGCAGCAGGCTTTTACATGGTTCCGCACCCAGATCCTTATCGTCCGCTTTGGACAAAAGCTGATGGCACCATTGATACTGACGCTTATATCAAATTTTACGAAAATTTTCTTACCGAAGGAACGGTGGGAAATGTTGCTGCGTTTGTGCTGGAGCCTGTACAGGGATGGGCGGGAAGTATTTTCCCGCCAGAAGATTTTTTTCAAAAACTAAAGGCGCTCTGCGAAAAGCATAAGATACTTCTATACGATGACGAAGTATTGGCAGGGATGGGGCGTACCGGAGAGTGGCTTACCTTAAACCACTGGGGAGTTATTCCTGATATTGTAACCTTTGGAAAGTCTTTCGGTAACGGATTCCCCGTTACAGCAATGGTTGTCAGCGAAGAAAATGGCGATGCGCTAGAGAAAATTTCGGCATCATCAAGTTATGGGGGAAACCCAATGGCTTGTGCGGCAGCATTGGCCTCTATAGAAGTTATTGAAGAAGAAGATATTTTGCAAAATGTGCGGACTGTAGGTGAATTCTTCATGAAACGAATGCAGAAAATGAAAGAGCAACATCCCATTATTGGTGATGTAAAAGGCAAAGGCTTCTTGTTAGGCATTGAACTGGTAAAAGATAAAAAAAGCAAAGAACCTTTTGACCAAGCTGGTAAATTGGTCTATCAAAAAGCTTTCAGAAAAGGTTTGGCCTGGATTCCTGCCGGACACATTCTTCGTATGTCTCCTCCGCTGATTATGGACGAGAAATATGCGGCACAGGGTATGGATATTATTGAAGATGCCATTACTGAAGTAGAAAAGGAATTTGGATACAAATAGGTCAATGGGCAAACAAAAAGATATCAACGAAACGACAACTAAAAAATCATTGGAAATCTAAAAAGTCTGAATGAAATGAATGCTTTAAAGGAATTGAAAGATGAGGGCCTCTGTATCGGTTGGGCTATTGAAGATATAACACCAGATGGACCCGTATCATTGTTTGGCCAATATTACGAAAGGATTTCAGAATATGTGGAAAGCCCGTTAAAGATTACTGCGTGTGCTATTGAGACTAAAGATGAAACTGGCAAAAAGGAACAGGCTATAATGGTATCAATGGATTTAATTTATACCATAAGAGCATTGCAGGATGCTTTAAAAAATTTAGTTAAGGATCAAATCCCTGATTTTGATGTCAGGAAACTTTTTTTGAATGCAACACATACACATTCTGCCCCTTATCCGGATGTTGCGAGCGACTATGGGAAGTTGTTATTAGATAGGTTGAGTAAAGTTGTGGTTGCTGCCTGGGTTAACCGTAAGCCTGCAGGAATAAGCAATGCATTAGGCTATGCAGTGGTTGGTCATAACAGGCGGGTTTTATATGCGGATGGTACAGCAGAAATGTATGGTGCTACCTATAGATCCGATTTTATTGGTATCGAAGGACCCAGTGATCCTGGTGTTGATATGCTTTTTTGTTGGGATTTGAATAAAAAGTTAACAGGAATTATTTTAAACGTATCCTGCCCTGCGCAAGTAACGGAAGCTAAATATTATGTTTCTGCGGATTACTGGAGCGAAGTAAGAAAGCAGCTTAAAGCAAAATTTTCTGAAAATATTTATGTGTTAGCGCAATGTGGTGCGGCTGGTGATATATCACCCCGTGATTTGTCTGCAGGGTATAAAGCCGGAGAGCCTAACATGTGGGATGTACCCGGTATTGTTGAGATAGGAAAAAGATTAGCCAGGGTAGTTGATACTGCGTATGCAGATGTGCAAAACACTATTCAAACAAAAGTAGCATTTAAGCATTCCGTTAAAGATATTGATATCCCTACCAGAAGAGTAAGTAAAGAGGAATATGAAAAAGCGTTTAAAAAAGTTAACGAAATACGTTCCCGGGAACCTAAAGATCCAGACTCTCCTGATACTGCATGGAACAGGTTTCTTCAGGAAATTAAAGAGAATGAAAAAACTAAAGAATTTGGCCCCTGGGATGACAAAACTTCTGATTATGGCTGGCTAAGACCACAAGAAATTGTGTTAAAGCAATATGAAGATCAGGACAAGGAAACCATTTATAGTATAGAACTTCATGTAATACGCCTTGGAGAAGTGGCATTTGCTACAAATCCATTTGAGCTTTTTGTAGATTATGGATTCGCAATTACCGGTAGAAATAAGGCGAAACAAATTTTTATTGTTCAATTTTCCGGCGATTCCGGTGGTTATTTGCCTACAGAGAAAGCGATTGCAGGTGGCGGATATAGTGCAATGGCTAATTATATAGGACCAACAGGTGG
>JBDNGV010000122.1:0-1994 GCA_041689125.1 Daejeonella sp. | reverse complement strand
TGCCCTGAAGGCGGACGAATCAATGCTTCCAATCCATGCTCAGAATACATGTTCCTAGATAATACAGCATGTAATCTGGCTTCTATTAATCTGGCACATTTCTTCGACCCAAAAACACTGGTATTCGATGTAAAAGGTTTCGAACATGCTTGCCGTGTTTGGACTGTGGTACTGGAAATTTCAGTTTTGATGGCACAATTCCCATCCAAAGAAGTGGCGCAGTTATCTTATGATTACCGTACACTTGGTTTGGGATATGCCAACCTTGGCTCCATGTTGATGGTTGCCGGAATTCCTTACGACAGTGATAAAGCCCGTGCAATTGGTGGCTCGATTACCGCAATCATGACAGGAACAGCTTATTCTACTTCGGCAGAAATGGCGAAAGAGCTGGGTACATTCAAAAAATTCAATGAAAATAAAAAGCATATGCTCAGGGTTATGCGTAACCACCGCTATGCTGCCTACAATAATGATGCTTACGAAGGACTTGAGATTGCTCCTCCGGGAATCGATCCTAAATTCTGCCCTGATTATTTATTATCAGCGGCCTGCAATTCATGGGATAAAGCGGTAGAACTGGGAGAGAAATACGGATACCGTAATGCTCAAACCACAGTTATTGCTCCTACAGGAACAATCGGTTTGGTAATGGATTGCGATACTACCGGTATCGAGCCTGACTTTGCATTGGTTAAGTTTAAAAAATTGTCCGGTGGGGGTTATTTCAAGATTATCAACCAAGGAGTTCCTGCTGCTTTGCGCAATCAGGGTTACAAAGAACATGAAATTGAAGCGATTGTAAACTATGCAAAAGGAGCAGCTACTTTACAGGGTGCACCGCATATTAACTTCGACAGCTTAGCTGCCAAAGGCTTCAATCAGGATGAGCTGGAGAAAATCGACAAATCATTGCTGGCAGCCTTCGAAATAGGTTTTGTGTTTAATCAATGGAGCCTTGGCGAAGAGTGCTTAACCCGTTTAGGATTCAAATCTGAGCAATATTCTTCACCTGATTTCAATCTTTTGCGTGCGATCGGTTTTAACCGTCAGCAGATCGCAGAAGCAAACGAATACATTTGCGGAACCATGACAATTGAGGGAGCTCCTTATTTGAAAGAAGAGCATTACCCAATCTTTGACTGTGCCAATAAATGCGGTCAGAAAGCCGAACGTTATATTCATGCACATGGCCACATCAAAATGATGGCTGCAGCACAACCCTTCCTCTCAGGTGCGATCTCCAAAACCGTCAACCTTCCAAATGAGGTAACGGTTGATGAAATCAAAGATTGCTATGAATTATCATGGAAGCTGGCTTTGAAGTCCAATGCACTTTATCGTGATGGTTGTAAATTATCTCAGCCATTATCTACCAAATCATCCGACACTAAGGAAGATAAACTGGATACTGTAGAAGAAGTTCTTGGCGAAGCAGCAAATGTCAGACTCAGTGATCTTACCGCTGAGCAGGTACTTGATGCGGCTAGAGCGATCCTAGAGCGCTCAACCGATACCAAGTTCAAGCGTCAGTTATCTTCGGTTGTAGAACGTAAAAACCTGCCGGGTAAACGCGGAGGTTTTACTCAGAAAGCTGCCGTTGGCGGTCAAACCGTGTTCGTTCGTACCGGAGAGTATGAGGATGGCACATTGGGAGAGATTTTTGTGGATATGCACAAAGAAGGTGCAACTTTCCGCTCCCTGATGAACTGTTTCTCGATCGCGGTATCTATTGGTTTACAGTACGGTGTACCCCTCGAAGAGTTTGTTGATAAATTTACCTTCACCCGTTTCGAACCATCAGGTATGGTTAGCGGTCACGATAATATCAAGAGTGCGACTTCAATTATAGATTATATATTCAGAATGCTGGGTTATGAATACCTAGGTCGTACAGATCTGGTGCATGTGATCACCGAGCAAAAAGCCATTTTTGGAAATCCTCAAATGGCTGATGAAGACGTGAATCCTGATACTTCAAACTCGTTTATTGA
>JBDNGV010000121.1:0-11799 GCA_041689125.1 Daejeonella sp. | reverse complement strand
TTCTACAAAACATAACCACAACCATATTCATTTTAGTTGTCAAAAATGTAAGTCTGTAACTTGTCATGAAGATGTTGAGCCGTCATACAAGTTGCCAAAAAACTACCAGGTTAGTGAAATGAATTTTACTTTGTCGGGTCTTTGTCCGAAATGTTCCTAAAGTAGAGGTCGGGTTGGGCAAAATTAAATGTGCTGCATTTTGGGTCAGCATTTGCGTTGGCAATGCAGCTCTTTTAATTTTGCGATGCGTTGGCATTTTGTCGTCCGATGTCAGTACGAATGTTGATGGTTGCACGGTCACCCTACAATGAGGCATAACTTAGTTATTACCAATTATCTTATGACTCCTAAATTACATGTTTAAACATCTAATTATATATTTTTAGATTTTGAACTAGAAAAAACTTAAAAAATATAAAAATGGAAGCAGTAAAAACTAACTGGCTTATCGATCCGATGCACTCAGAAGTGCATTTCAAAGTAAAACATCTAGTAATTTCAACAGTTACGGGTACATTCAAATCTTTTGCAGGAAGCATGGAATCAGAAAACGAGGATTTTCAGGATGCAGCAATTGAATTTATACTGGATGTGAACAGTATTGATACCAATCAGGAGCAACGTGATGGCCACCTTAAGTCAGCTGATTTTTTCGATGCTGAGCAATTTCCAAAAATTTCATTCAAATCCACTTCATTTAAAAAAGTTGGCGATGAATATGAATTAGTAGGCGATCTGACTCTCAAAAACGTGAGTAAACCGGTAAAATTTAATGTAGAGTATGGTGGTAGTGCTACTGATTTCTATGGTAATAATAAAGCAGGTTTTGAGGTTTCCGGCAAAATTAGTCGTAAAGAATTTGGGTTAACCTGGGACGGAATTACAGAAGCTGGAGCGATTGTTGTAGCTGATGATATCAAGCTGCAGATTAATGTCCAATTTGCAAAACAAGCTTAACCAAATATATTCCTGTAAAAGGCTGTCCCCACCCGGCGGACGGCCTTTATTTTTATTTCTTTAAAAACTCCAGATTCCAGATTTTTTCTGCCTTTCGTCCAATGAGCCAGAAGGAAAGTGCCATGATCCCAAAGAATATCGTTTTATCGGTAATATCCCATAAATATTCAAAGTAGCGGCTATAAAGATTGATGAGCAGGAAGGTGATTCCGAATTCACGTGCGATATGATCTCTGAAGCGAATGCCATAAATGGTAAAGCCAAAAGAAAACAGCAAGGAAATTATACCCCAGTAAAACAATTCAATTTGATCTATTTTCAACCAGTCCTCCAGACTTCCGAAGTTCCCAAAAATAGAAAGCAGCCATAGGGAAACAAATAGGTAAAGTAATCCGATGATATAGGTTAGTTCCCTGAATAAATTCAGTCTTTGAAAACGAAGCATCAGGAAGCTGAACAGAACCAATGAAATTCCAAACAACACAAATCGCAGCGGATAGTTCATCCCTAGAAAATAAAAACTCCAATCAGTTTGATATCCTGTTTCAGTGCCAAACCAGCTTCCTAATGACACCAGTGCGAAAGCCCAAATTAGGCGAGAAGAGAACTTTAGGGCTAGGGCAGCATAGATTAGCACAGATAAAAGAAATAATATGGAAAAGTGCCCTTTGCCATTATCGAGGGTTTTTCCCAGAAAAGCAATAGAACTCGCTGTTAATAGAATACCGAAAAAGACGATGGATTCATTACTGAAAACCCGCTCTGGAAATTTTTTCTTTCGCTTGTTACCTTCAAGAAAGAGTAAGAAAGCTAGTACAGCAGAAATAATGCTAATAATAATATCAGGAGTGTCGTAGAGTTTCTCGAGCCATTTGAGTACTGCATCATCAATAATCAGTGAGGCAATTGCAATCATGCCGCTGGCAAGCGCAACCCAAAAGGAATACTGAGCAAGTCGACGCCAGTCGAACCCTTTGACCTCATAAGAAGATTGTAATTTTTCAGAGGTTTCCTTATCGACTAAACCTTCGACTTCCCAGCTAATTATGGTTTTTTGAAGAAATTCAGCTTCCTGTTTATCAAGATTTAATTTAGCCAATACGTTTTTTTCGACAAGATAAAACTATTATTCTGCTCGTAAAAGTATTTTTCTGGCTGCTTTTTCGTCTTTTATGAGTTGTTCTTTGAGAGCTTCCAGTGAATTGAATTTTTTATCTTCACGTAGGTGTTCCAAAAAATTAATACGAATACTCTGACCATAGATGTCCTCATCGAAATCAAAAATGTTTACTTCGATATTGCGGCTCATCCCATTAATGGTTGGTCGGTGGCCGATATAGGCCATGCCCTTTGCTGTTTTTGTACTTGCTTTTTCTGCTAGCAAGTCAATACTCACTGCGTAAATACCATCCGAAGGGATAAGCTTGTAGTTTTCTTCAATAAATAAATTTGCTGTTGGAAATCCAAGTACCCGACCCAGCTGATCGCCTTTGATTACTTTGCCGTACAATTGAAAGGCATATCCAAGGAATTCACTTGCAGTTTTAGCATCACCACTTAAAATAGCATTTCTGATTTTGGTTGAACTTACCGCCACATCATTGATGTCCTGTTCAGGAATTTCTTCCACATCAAAACCGAAATCCGATGCAAAAGATTGCAACTCTTTCATTCCTCCTTTGCGATCCTTCCCAAAACGATGATCATAACCGATAATAATATGGCGGGTACCAATCTTTTCAATCAGGACTTCTTTGATATATTCTTGAGGACTCAGGTTTGAAAAATCACGGGTAAAAGGGGTGATGATCAGGTGGTCTATTCCCAAGGCAGCAAGCTTTTCAGCTTTTTCGTCCATTGAGCTGATCAGTTTAATATTCATATCGTCCGGATGAAGGATCATTCGCGGATGTGGAAAAAATGTCAGTATTACTGTTTCTCCCCCATTTTTTTTGGCAACTTCCAGTAAACGACTGATAATTTTTTGATGCCCAATATGCACACCATCAAAAGTGCCGATAGTAACTACCGCATTATGGATTTGTTTGAATTCGTCAATGTGATTGTAAATCTTCATCTTTTGGGAGAGAGGGCAAAACTAATAATAAAATTATTTTATTTAGCCTGTTCTTTTAACTGCCTGATATGATTCACCAATTCCATTACTTCAAAGGCATTTTCCACATCATAATCGCCGCTTTTGGTACGACGAAGAGATTTTAAATATGCAGCATTATTCAAGGACCTTCCAAAATCATGCACAAGAGATCGGATATAAGTGC
The DNA here is from genome assembly GCA_041689125.1 of Daejeonella sp. Classification (GTDB taxonomy): domain Bacteria; phylum Bacteroidota; class Bacteroidia; order Sphingobacteriales; family Sphingobacteriaceae; genus Daejeonella. The sequence goes on along the minus strand of JBDNGV010000121.1, from coordinate 8,560 downwards.
CTTTGCTGCAAATCACTCTGAAATCTACCTCAGGAAGTTCAATTCTGGTAATTTCAAACTGGCTGATATTGACTTTCCTTGTTTTCAATTCTACATTTTCTCCTCGCCTGGCTTTCATGTAAAGCCTTTCTCCACCGACTTTTATTGCCGAATGTGCGGGAGGGTATTGATCCAGATCGCCTGTAAACTGGCTGGTATTAGCCTTTATTGCTTCTTCATTAATGTTACTGATATCAAAGGTTTCGTTAATATCAGTTTCTAAGTCGTAAGAAGGAGTGTTTGCACCAAGTATCATAGTTCCGGTATATTCCTTTGTCTGGGCCTGAAATTCGTCAATCTTCTTGGTCATTTTACCGGTACAGATGATCAGCAAACCAGTCGCAAGAGGATCCAATGTGCCTGCATGGCCAACTTTTAACTTCAATGGTTTGAATGAATTGCGGATTTTACCTACTACATCAAAACTGGTCCATTTATAGGGCTTATTGATAAGTAGTAATTCACCTTCTGTAAAATTAAACTCCGGGAATATTCTATTGGTTTTTTCGCTCATCAGATCACTTGAAGATCATAGCCCGAAATAAGTAGAATCAAAATAATGCCTCCCACAATGATGCGGTACCATCCGAATATCCTGAACCCTCTTGTTTGCAGGAAAGTGATAAAATAGCGGATCGCTAGCATCGCCACTATAAAAGCAATGACATTGCCTATAAGCAATAATTTTACTTGTTCTTGGCTGATCACAAATCCATCCTGATAGAAATCAAAAAGCTTTTTTGCGGTTGCACCAAACATAGTCGGCACCGCCAGAAAGAATGAAAATTCGGCAGCAGTTTTCCGGGATAATTTCTGAGACATGCCACCTACGATTGTGGATGCAGATCTCGAAACTCCAGGAATCATGGAAATACACTGAAATAATCCTATTTTTAATGCTGTACTGTAACTGATATCATCCGTGTGATCAATATCTCCATTTTTAAACCATTTATCTACAAAAAGCAGAATAATACCACCAATTAGCATTGCGATGGCTACACCCAGAGGGCTTTCAAGCAACTGGTCGATTTTATCGCTGAGTAACAATCCGAAAAATACAGCAGGCAGAAAGGCTATCAGAAGCTTGAAGTAAAATCCGATTGTCTGGAAAAACCGCTTGAAATAAAGTACGATAACTGAAAGTATAGCTCCTAATTGAATTGCAACAGTGAATAACTTAACAAAGTCGTCGGTTTGTATACCCATCAGTGAAGATCCAAGAATCATGTGTCCTGTGGAGGAAACAGGTAAAAATTCTGTCAGGCCTTCAATAATAGCCAGAAGAATTGCCTGATATACAGTCATTATTTTTTAAGAATTGCAATGAAGCCGATAGCAAATCCCGCTAATACGACGATTGGGGCAAGTACAATTTTCCTGAATTCGTATATATCAGTGTCTCCGATCATAAGCATGAAGCCAAATACGACAACAATAATGCTAAGTAACATCAATCTGTAATTGTTCTTACCGAACACGAAACCCTCTTGTGGGCTTTCCTTAATGGGGGTGTTTTTCTGTGCCATTATCTGTAAAGTTCGTAAATTTTTAAACGAAGAAACTTGCTTACTGCAAAATAGGTGCTCAATACGGAGATCAGAATTCCAATACCGATTACAGCTAGAAAAACGATTCCGAATTCAAACCAGTTGCGCAGAATAATCATTTCTGGTACTTGTTGTTGTGCTAAATATAAGCTAAGCAGCAACAAAATTACCGCGATTAGTCCTGCGAGTAAACCATGCAGAATACCATAAGTTAGAAATGGTTTACGTATAAAGTTTTGGGTCGCTCCAACCAGTTGCATGCTTTTGATCAGAAACCGTTGGGAATAGATTGCAAGCCGGATAGTATTATTGATCAGTGCAACGGCAATGATCAGCAGGATTGTTGCAAATGCAAGAATGACCAGACCAATTCCCCTAATGTTCTGATTGACCATGTCTATGAGTGACTTTTGGTAGATTACCTCTTTTACTAGTGGGTTTTCACTCAGTTGGGAAGTAAAGGCTTCAATGCTCTCATTATTAGCATAATCAGCCTTCATATAAAGATCTATAGATGATAAGAGCGGATTATAGCCAAGAAAATCGACAAAATCTTCTCCAAGGTCCTTAGTTAAATTTCTGGCAGCAAGTTCTTTACTGACATACTGTGTTTTTAACACATACGGATTCGCGTCCAATTGTTTTTGTAATGCCGTAATATCCACCTCTTTGGCACCATCATTAACTATAATATTCAGTACAATATTCTCCTTAACGTATTTGGAGAGGTTTTTCGCATGTACCAGAATCAAGCCAAGTAGTCCTGTCATTAACAGAACCAAAGCAATACTAATCACAGTAGAAACATAAATAGTTTTAGTTTTTCTGGATGATGTACTTTTTTCAAATTCTTCCATGAGTAATATGATATGTTGCGAAAATAAAGAATTCAGTTCATAAACCTAAATAATAAGCGTTGAAATACCCTGATTTGAAGTTAAACTTTGTTAAAATTTAAAGTTCATACCTTTTTGCAAGTTAATTGAGGTTTTAGAGGCAGCTTCTGGTTCAAAAAATCGTAGATTTTAGTATTTTCGCAACTTATCAGTTTTACAATGGATTATCAATTCAGAGATATAGAGAAGAGGTGGCAAAAATTCTGGGCCGAAAACCAGACTTTCAAGGTGAATAATAGTTCCACAAAACCAAAATATTATGTTTTGGATATGTTTCCATATCCTTCAGGTGCGGGATTGCATGTGGGGCACCCACTCGGATACATTGCTTCTGATATTTTTGCTAGATACAAACGTTTAAAGGGTTTTAATGTATTGCACCCAATGGGATATGATTCGTTTGGTTTACCTGCAGAACAATATGCAATTCAAACCGGACAACATCCTTCAATTACAACAGATACTAACATAAATCGCTATCGTGAACAGCTTGATAATCTCGGTTTTTCATTCGACTGGAGCCGTGAGGTACGTACAAGCGATCCTGATTATTATAAATGGACACAGTGGATCTTTATGCAGCTTTTCAATTCGTGGTACAACATTGAAAGTGATAAGGCAGAAAGTACTGATGATCTGATCAGAAGGTTTGAAAATTTAGGAACTGCAGGGTTGAAAGCAGTATGTGATGATGATATTTGCCATTATTCTGCTGAAGAGTGGAAAAAGTTATCGGACACTGAAAAGCAAACCGAACTCTTGAAATATCGTCTAACTTATCTCAGGGAAAGTACAGTAAATTGGTGCCCTGCAATGGGAACGGTTTTAGCCAATGATGAGGTGAAAGACGGTTATTCTGAGCGCGGAGGATACCCCGTAGAGCAGAAGAAAATGATGCAGTGGAGCATGAGAATTACAGCTTATGCTGACCGTCTGCTTCAGGGCTTGGATGGAATTGACTGGCCGGATCCTTTAAAGGAAATGCAGCGTAATTGGATAGGGAAAAGTGTGGGAGCATTAGTCAAATTTGGTCTCAACTCAGGTCAAACAATCGAAGTATTTACAACTCGCGTTGACACGATTTATGGAACAACTTTTCTGGTTCTCGCACCAGAACATGAGTATGTTGCCGGATTAACCACTCCTGAACAGGAAATAGAGATCCTCAATTATATTGATCAGACGAAAAAGAAAACAGAACTCGATCGTATGGCTGATACTAAAACGGTATCCGGCGCATTTACAGGCAGCTATGCCAAACATCCGATGACAGGTGAGCCTGTTCCTATTTGGATCGCTGATTATGTATTGGCAGGTTATGGAACAGGAGCGGTAATGGCGGTGCCATCGGGTGATCAGCGCGATTGGCTGTTTGCGACTAAGTTTGGATTGGCGATTGTGGCCATATCTGATGCACAGAATGATCTGGACAAGGAAGCTGACCCTACAAAGGAAGGCAAATATATCAATTCAGGCATAATCAACGGTTTGAAGTATAAAGAGGCAACAAGCACTTTGATCGCTAAGCTGGAAGAACTTGGTGTTGGGAAAGCTAAAGTGAATTATCGCTTGCGCGATGCAATATTCGGTCGTCAGCGTTATTGGGGTGAGCCGGTTCCAGTATTTTTCAAGGACGGACTACCTTACCTGATCGATAGGGAAGATCTTCCACTGGTTTTGCCGGAAGTTGATAAATATCTGCCTACCGAAAGTGGAGAACCTCCTTTGGGAAGGGCAGAGAATTGGAAATACAAAGATGAATTGGAGTATGAGCTAAGCACCATGCCCGGTTGGGCAGGTTCCAGCTGGTACTGGTACCGCTATATGGCTTCTCAGGAAGATCGTAAACAGGATTCATTTGCTCCGGCAGATGCTATTTCATACTGGAAAGATGTCGATCTGTATATCGGAGGCTCGGAGCATGCAACCGGACACTTGCTTTACAGTCGCTTCTGGAACAAGTTTCTGAAGGACTTGGGTTATGTAGTTGAAGAGGAACCGTTCAAAAAGCTGATCAACCAGGGGATGATTCAGGGGAGGTCTAATTTTGTTTACAGAATTATTGATGAAGAAGGACGCGGAACAAATAAATTCGTTTCAAACGGTTTAAGATCTCAGTACACCACATCTGCGCTTCATGTAGATGTGAATATCGTAATTAACGAGATTCTGGATCTCGAAAAATTCAAAGATTTTAGACCCGAATTTGCAGAGGCCGAATTCATTCTCGAGAATGAAAAGTATGTTTGCGGTGTTGAGGTTGAGAAAATGTCGAAATCTAAATTCAATGTGGTTGGTCCCGATGATATTATTGATCGTTTTGGTGCTGATACCCTAAGAATGTATGAAATGTTCCTTGGTCCGCTGGAACAAAGTAAACCATGGAATACAAACGGAATTGAAGGTGTTTTTAAATTTCTCCGTAAATTCTGGAAGCTCTTCCATGATGATGAGTTTAAATTCACTATTTCTGATCAGGAACCATTGAAGGCTGAATACAAGGCACTTCACAAGATTATTCGTAAAGTAGAAGAAGATATTGAACGGTTTTCATTTAATACCTCGGTCTCCAGCTTTATGATCTGTGTGAATGAACTAACTGATCTAAAATGTAATAAAAGAAAGATCCTGAATGAATTGGTAATTGTACTAGCTCCTTATGCCCCCCACATAACCGAAGAGTTGTGGAGCTTGTTGGGTAATACCGCCGGGAAATTATCAGTGGCAGCTTATCCGCAATTTAATCCCGAATACCTAGTTGAGAATGAATTTGCATACCCGGTATCGATTAACGGCAAAACCCGAATGAACCTGAATATCTCTCTTAGTCTATTACAGGCAGAGGTTGAAGAAATTATTCTCGCCAATGCTGATTTGAAGAAGTATCTGGAAGGGAAAGTCCCTAAGAAAATTATTTTCGTAAAAGGGAAAATAATTAATCTTGTGATATAAATTTAATAATCACAATAGAAATCAGGCTGAAACTGGCTCTATCATTATTTATTCCCATAAATTTTTATTGTATCTCAGATTTTACCTAATTACAATAATTAGCTGTGATATTCCTGTAACATTAAATGCACTTTCGCGACTAATTCCAAAACCAATTAAATGAAACGTTTATTTACTATATTATTATTTCTTTCAGGGATCTCCGGCGTTCAGGCACAGGGAATGGGAGGGGCAGGTGCTCCTGCTGTTACCGGTAGAATTTCGGGTATTATTCTCGACTCAATTACCCGCATTCCGATCGATTATGCAACTGTTTCCTTAGGTCGTGCTGGTTCAACAAAATCAACCAATGGTGCATTGACAGATGAGAAAGGGTCCTTTAAAATAGAAAATATTTCTGCGGGACTTTATCGTTTGACTATTGCTTTTCTGGGATATAAGACTAAAATTATCGATTCAGTAAAGACCAGTCTTGCAAAACCGGATTTAAATCTGGGTCGAATTATGCTTGCCCCAAATCAGAACATGCTAAATGAAGTTGTGGTTACCGGCACAACACCGATCATTGAAAATAAGATTGACAAGCTGGTTTATAATGCAGAACAGGATGTTGCCATTGCAGGAGGAAATGCCACAGATGTACTTCGTAAAGTGCCCTTGCTTTCAGTTGATTTTGAGGGAAATGTATCCCTTCGGGGAAGTCAGAATGTTAGAGTATTAATCAACGGAAAACCTTCAGGTTCAATGGCCAATAATATGGCTGATGCATTGAGAGCAATTCCTGCAGACCAGATCAAAAATGTCGAAGTAATTACTTCTCCCTCAGCAAAATATGATGCGGAAGGAACATCGGGCATTATTAATATTATTACTAAAAAGAGTAATCTGGCCGGGGTAAGTGGCTCGATAAATGGTGGAGTAGGAATAAGGCAGAACAGTGGTAATGTTAATCTGAACGCAAAGACTGGCCGATTGGCTGTAACAGCTAATGGAGGAGGGTTCTACTCCTGGCCTCAGACTAGTGATATCTCATTTAATCGTACCAATACTGCTGAAACACAAATTATCAGCCAAGCAGGTCAAAGTAGAACAGAACGTCTAGCAACAAATGGTTCTATTGGCGCTGATTATGATTTCAATAGTTTCAATTCAATTAGTTCTAATTTACGTTTGAACGGATTCAGTAACAGTGCTGACGGCAGTAATTTGAATCAGAATACATTCAATGGTGCAATAGCTAATTTCACTCGTTTTAGTGATAACCAGATGCGTATGAACGGAATTGACTGGAGCAGCGATTATCTTCATAAGTTTAAGAAGAAGGATCAGCAGATCTCATTTGCCTACCAGTTTACAAACAGCAAGCAGAATAGTGACTATACAACCGATTTTTCCAATACAATAATTGATGAATATGGTGATAATAGTGCGGATAATATAGAAAATACTATACAGTTAGATTATACCCATCCATTTAAAAAGGTTACTTTCGAAACAGGACTGAAGGGTATTCTGAGAGATATTATTAGTGATAATCAGACCCGCAACTTTAATTCAACTACTAATATATTTTCGCCTATTCCATCCCGTACCTATATCTATGATTACAATCAGGATGTGTATTCTGCTTATGCAACTTTTGCTTTTACGCTGGCGAAGAAATTCGGTATCAGGGCAGGTGCACGTTATGAAGGCACCGAAATTAAAGGTGATGCAAGATCTGAAGGTGCTGGTGCCTCTCCATTTGACAGCAATTATTTTAATCTGGTGCCAAGTTTTGTAGTTAGCAGAACCTTTAAAAACTTTTCAACTGTTAAATTTAGTTACAATCAGCGTTTGCAAAGGCCAAGCCTATTTTTCCTAAATCCATTCCTAAATAGTGCAGATATTTTTAATCAGTCGCAGGGAAACCCGTCACTTAAGCCTGAACTGTCACATAATATTGAGTTCAATTATTCAATGTTTGTTAAATCATCTGTACTGAATACTTCGGTTTATTATCGCCGTACGAATGATATTATCGAAAGCTTTGTGCTGCCTATTAGTATTAATGATCCTGCAACAGGAAATATCGCTACCGGGTCTAAAACTACCTTCAGAAACGTTGGTAGTAATAATTCATTTGGGTTTAATTTCTTTGGGCAAATTAATCCGATAAAACCGCTGACCTTACGCGGCAATTTCAATGTATTTACCTATGATATCAATGCTAATAGTGGCTTTACCGTAAGTAATACTAATACCCAATTAATCTACAATGGCTTTTTGATGGCTTCCTATGTGTTTCAAAAGGGTCTTACTTTCGAAACATTCCTAATTACCAATTCGCCTCGCCGAACTTCCCAAGGTAGAAATCCATCTTTCAATATGTGGAACCTTGGCCTAAAGAAAGAGATTATGAAGAAGAAAGGAAGTATTGGTTTGACTATCATTGATCCATTTAATGAGAATAAGAATTTTCGTCAGAATATTTCTGGAGCAGATTTTATTCAAACAAGTAATTTCTCAGTTCCTTTCCGCTCATTCGGCACCAGCTTTAGCTACCGATTTGGAAAATTGTCAATGCAGGCTCCAAAGAAAAAGCGTGGAGTAAGCAATGATGATCTTAAGCAGGGCGAACAAAATACAGGGAATCAATAATTCCCTTTTTAGACTGCAAATTTAATTACTGTTTCCATATGCCTCGGATTTAATCTGGGGCTTATTTGTTAAACGGATATTTCTCGTAATCTATGCCCAAATATCCTTAGGCTTTTTTATTAATATTACCTTTGTCAAAATTGATTATAGATGCAGAATATTAAAATTATTTCTCTCTTGCCGGCAGCCACAGAGATCATTTGTGCACTGGGTTTGGAGCGGTTGCTTATAGGCCGTTCTCATGAATGTGATTATCCTGAAAGTGTTAAAAGTCTACCGGTTTGTTCTTCAGCAAAGTTTCTTCCCGGTATTAACAGTGTAGAAATAGACAGACAAGTGAAAGAAATACTCTCAGATTCACTTTCTATTTATTCTGTTGACAAAGAATTGATAAAAAGTCTTGAACCTGATTTTGTAATTACACAGGCCCAGTGTGAAGTTTGTGCAGTGAGCCTTAAAGATGTGGAACTGGCGATGGAGGAT
>JBDNGV010000120.1:0-26226 GCA_041689125.1 Daejeonella sp. | reverse complement strand
ATATTATAATTTATAATATATTAATAATCAATAATTTATAATATATATTTTACTAATAGGTTTAAATAAAAAATGATTGCAATCAAAACAGAAACTAAATTCATTAGCAAACCCTTGTATAGATGAAAATATTGACAATTAAACAACTGTATATCAGTATTTTTGTATGATTTATATTATGTTTAAATTCAGTACCTGTTTTGTCACAGATTTTCAACGCTAAACAGAACCCTCCGGGTATAAAATGGAAGCAAATTAGGACTGATAATTTTCAAATCATTTACTCCGAGGAGTTGGAAGTTGAAGCTCAAAGAATGTCAAATACCCTTGAACATCTGATTACCGGGGTAAGTAAATCTCTAAATAAAAAGCCTCGCCCGATAACTATAATCCTTCAAAATCAAGGCGTCATTTCTAATGGTTTTGTTCAACTTGCCCCTAGAAGATCGGAGTTCTATACTACCCCACCTCAGGACCTCGACTTCCAAGATTGGCTAAATGGTATGGCGATCCATGAACTTAGACATGTGGTTCAATTTGATAAACTAACCGGCGGATTGAAGGCTCCCTTTTTTGAAGAATTAGCACTTGCAATTTTCGGGATCACCCTCCCTCCCTGGTTTTATGAGGGGGATGCAGTTGGTATCGAAACAGCACTTAGTCATGCGGGTAGAGGTAGGCTTCCCAACTGGGAAAAAATATTCAGAACAAATACACTAAGTACCCATCCCTACTCCTATTCAAAAAATTATTTTGGCTCACTCAAGGACTGGACACCCGGCTATTATCTGTTAGGTTATTTTATGACCACAAAACTGAAAAGAGACTACGGAAAAGATATTATGGACAGCATCATGACAAGGATCAGGCGAAATCCTGTAAGGCCGTATAACCTGAGTAATTCAATTAAACACCTTACGGGACTTAATAGCCGAATGCTTCATGACTCTACTGTAGCTGAATTGAAAGGGCTTTGGCAGAAGCAATCCGAAGGATTGATTCCAAATAACTATACTGCACTCAATAAGAGAATGGATTCACTACCTACCGACTACTTGCTGCCAGTGAGCACTCCAAAAGGTGAAATAATTGCCCTCAGACAAAATCTGACTCAAACCCCTGCAATCATACTAATTGATTCCGCTGGAAGAGAGCGAATTCTTCTTAAAATCGGATTTCAAACGGAATATAATTTCAGGTACGCAGCAGGAAAAATTGTTTGGGATGAGTTCAGATTTGATAAGCGTTATGGAAAACGTTCTTATAATGTGATCAATATTTATGATTTAGCCTTAAATCAAGCTAGGCAAATAAGCGATAAAAGTCGCTTTTTCTCCCCTAGCCTGTCTGCAGATGGGAAAACGATTATAGCAGTAAAAATTAATACAGCAACCTTTTTCTCGCTGATTGAGATGGAAGCCGAAAACGGTCGTATAATTAGAGAATACCCAGTTATGGAAGGTTTTAGCTTGCAAAATCCTTCCTATAATGATCAAGGAGATAAAATTATTTGTGTTGTGATGAGTAAGGATGGTGCAGCTTTAATGGAATTTAGCCGAATAGATGGAAGCAATAAAATCATCACCTCATTTCAAAGGCAGCAGATTACCCGTCCGGTTTATGCCGGCAAAAACATATTGTTTAGAGCGCATTATAATGGTTTGAACAATATTTATTGTCTGACACCTGAGATGAAGGTTATTCCGTTCACTTCAGCGCCATATGGAGCTACAAACCCATCTTATGACAAGGATAGGAACAGTTTACTTTTCAATAACTACCAAGTGAGAGGTTACGACATAGTCAGCATTCCATTTGAAAAACCAACAGAAAACCAGGAATACGGATTCACATTTATCGATTATGCATCACCACTGGTTATTCAGGAGGCTAACGCCAATATTCTCGATTCAATACCTCAAACAATATACCCCTCCAAATTATACCGGGAATTTAATAATCTACTCAATTTCCATAGTCTATCACCCATTGCCAAAAACAGCGATACTAGTAATGAGCTTAGCATTGGTTTAAAGTTCAAATCGAACAATCAGCTAAACACACTCGATCTGTATGGTGGTTATCAATTTAATTCAGGATTGAGAAAAAGTGAATATCTGGCTGGGTTCAGTTATAAACGCTTCTTTCCTATTCTGGATATCACCTACTCAAACAGGGCTAATTTGATCTATACTCGGCAAAATAATATTTTGATTCCTGTAAGCTGGCGTGAGAACATTGCGGAAGCAATGTTGAGTCTCCCATTTACATTTAATCGCCTAAATAAGAGCTATAGCAAGGGTTTTAGAAGCTCAAGTAGCTTCACTTCCAGGTATGAGGTTTAGAACAAACTAAATAATTTTATCGAAAAGCTTAAATTTCCGATGAAATATCAACTATACCTCAGCGGGAATACTCAACGGGGTGCCAGAGACCTTGCGCCAATCTGGGGACAAAATCTTTCACTTTCTTATTCTCATCTTCCTTTCCAGAATTTACTGAAAGGCACTCTTTTATCATTCAGAAGTGTATTTTAAACTCCCGACCTTTTAAGCAATCATTCATTTCAAGCAAGTTTTAATTATCAGGAAAATAGCGGGGCTTATGATTTTAGTATAGAAATTCCAAGAATAAACGGATACAGAAATCTCAGTCTAAATACACAACTCAGAAATACATTACTTCTTGACTATCGTTTTCCACTCTTCTATCCTGATGCAGAAATAGGACCTTTAGCCTATATTAAAAGAGTGAAGGCAGGTTTTTTTGCTGATTTTGAGAATGTCGGTAAAGGAGCCCCCCCTTCCAGCCTCGTACCTTTGGTCTGGAATTAGGTGCTGACATGAACCTCATGCGATTCATGCTTCCAAATTTTGATCTTGCAGGTAAACTGATTTTTAGTAGGGAGAACGCATTGAAAAAGCCAATCTTCGAACTTGGATTTTTATATGATTTCTAAAATGTCTAGGCAAATATTGATCCAGATTGATCGATAATTTTCTAGTATGGCTCTAAAAAACTTAAAGAAACGGGCTAAATTCAATGATCAGAGATTAATTTAACGAATTCAGGTTTGAATTACGATATTCGAGACATAATTTTAATTATTCAAGTATGACCTTTAAAACCATATTTATAATTGTCATTTCAGTTATGGTGACCATTATACTCATGAATAATACCGACGAAATAAACTTTTGGATTTTTGGCAATGCGCGGATACCCAAATTGGCTGTTCTTGGGGTGATGTTCGGGTTAGGTCTGATTATAGGTTTCATGGCCGGAAGACCACGCAAAGGAATCCAATCTGATTCTTTTAACGCTTCAGAACCTATTCTAAACAAAGATCAGGATTATACCAAAAACGATGAAGACCAATTGAGCGATGAGGATCGTGATTATATCAGATAGAGTGCATTCTGATTTGTTTTGGTTTAATGCCAATTGTAAGCGGCTGGTGAAAACACCAACCGCAGGAAAATCATTCCCCTGTGTATTTAATGCTAATCTTAATTATGTCGGGTTTATCAAATGGCTTAGTAATTAGCAATAGTTGAAAATTGACAGTTGACGACAAGTGTCCGACAAAGATTTTATATTTCGACTCCGAAGGTGGTCGTATATTTATAGAGGATCAGATTTCGCTGAAAAATCGACCCTGAAGGTGGTCGTATGTGGGAACTTTGAATACATACGACCACCTTCGGGGTCAAAGTAATGATATTTTATGCTGGGGAATGCTTTTTGAGAATTGGATAGAATCATTCCTCCGAAGGAGTATAAGCATGTTTTATTAGGAAATACAATTTTAACCGGACAGTATTTATTATCAATTCTCAATTTTTTAAGTAGAAAACCTTGTTTTCCTTTTCAAAGTGTGGCAATTTCAGTGGATCCTTAAAAATTCCATAAACTGATGAACCGCTGCCACTCATGGACGCGTACAAGGCACCAGCCTCATAGAGTGAAGCTTTTATTTTAGCAATCTCCGGATATTGGGAAAAGACAGAGTGCTCAAAGTCGTTTTTGATAGTTGATTTCCAATCTGTCAATGGAAGTTTAATCATCTCTGTTAAGGAATTAGCAGCCGGAGCAGGACTCAACCCCTGATATGCTTGTGCAGTAGAAACTCCAATTGGCGGCATAACAAGTACTATAAAATAAGTACTCAGATCCAAATCAACCAAACTCAGCTGCTCACCCTTTTCAACAGCATATGCCGGCTTATTCTGAATAAAAAAAGCACAATCAGAGCCAATTTTTGAGGCATATAGCTCCATTTGTGAATTTTCCATACCCAGATTGAATTTTTGATTTATCAACTTAATGAAAAATGAAGCATCTGCAGATCCACCTCCTAATCCGGCACCAATTGGTATATGTTTATGCAAATGAATATGAACTGTGGGCAGTTCAGCAAAATCCTCTTTCAATAAATGATAAGCCTTCAAACAGAGGTTATCATCAGCATTTCCAGGAATGTTTAGCCCTGATGAACTGAACTGTAGTTCAGGAGCTTCAACTACCTCAATGGCATCCCTAATTGTAACAGGATAAAAGATGGTTTGCAGATTATGATATCCATCAGGTCGTTTGCTGACAATATTTAAACCTATATTGATCTTGGCATTCGGAAAAAGGATCATATTGTGAACATACTGATATATTTATGAACAATTTTAGGATGTCAAAAATACATTTATTTTATTTGCGTAAGAAAGTCTAAAACTTGAAGCCTTAACCTAACTAACTATCTAACTACCTAACCAACTAACTAACCAACCAACCAAGCAACCAACCAACAGAATGAAACAATATCACGAGCTAATGCAGCATGTTCTGCAAAATGGAACTCAAAAGCATGATCGTACCGGGACCGGAACGATCAGTGTATTTGGCTATCAGATGCGTTTTAATCTTCAGGAAGGATTTCCATTGATAACCACTAAAAAGGTGCATCTGAGGTCTATTATTCACGAACTGATCTGGTTTTTGAAGGGTGAAACCAATATTAAATATTTAAAGGATAATGGTGTTAGTATTTGGGATGAATGGGCGGATGAGAATGGCGAACTTGGACCTGTATATGGCTCCCAATGGCGTTCTTGGCCAAGTCCTGGCGGCGGGCATATCGATCAAATTACACAAGTAATTAAGCAAATCCGCAGTAATCCGGACTCTAGGCGCCTCATCGTATCGGCATGGAATGTAGCTGAAATTGAAAATATGGCACTTCCTCCCTGTCATAGCTTCTTTCAATTCTATGTCGCTGATGGAAAATTGAGCTGCCAACTTTATCAGCGCAGTGCTGATATATTTTTGGGAGTACCGTTTAATATTGCCTCATATGCCCTATTGAACATGATGGTTGCACAGGTTTGTAAATTGGAAGCAGGGGATTTTGTACATACTTTTGGAGATGCACATCTTTACAATAACCATCTGGATCAAACCAAACTACAATTAAGTCGGGAATGTAGGCCGCTGCCAACAATGAAATTAAATCCAGAAATCAGTGATATCTTTGATTTTAAGTTTGAAGACTTCAGCCTAGAAAATTATGACCCGCATCCTCACATTAAAGGAGCTGTTGCTATCTAATATATCGATATGAATATTAATATGATTGTTGCCATTGACAAAAAAAATGGGATTGGCAAAAACAACTCACTACCATGGCATCTGCCTGCTGACCTGAAACACTTTAAAATGGTTACCAGCGGGCATCCGATCATTATGGGAAGGAAAACCTTTGACTCTATCGGGAAAGTTCTGCCTAACAGAAGAAATATTGTAATAAGCAGACAATCCGGACTTATAATTCCCGGAGCTGAACTAAGCAGTTCATTGAATCAAGCCATTGAGCTTTGTGAAGGTGAGAAAGATGTTTTTGTGATCGGTGGAGCTCAAATATTTGAACAGGCACTTCCCATTGCTACGCTTCTTTACTTAACTATCATTCATCAGGATTTTGATGCCGATGTGTTTTTTCCGCAGATCAATATGAATGAATGGACTGAAGAAGAAAAAATTCTTCATGAACCTGATGAAAAGAACTTATATTCTTATAGTTTTATTAAATACAAAAAAGCCTGAATTTCCTCTGTAATTTCTGTATTAAAGAATTATTCCAAAAAACAAAAATTTAGTTAGCTTTGGCATCTTAACCAAAATGGGCTCAAATCAACATTAATACACAATTAAAATAAAATGCAAGGTAAAGGATTAGTAAAATTCGCAGCAATAGCGTTAACAATAGCGTGCTTGTATTCCCTCTCGTTTACGTGGATAGCGAATAAAGTTGAAAAAGATGCGCAGGAATTTGCGAAAGGGAATGTAGTAAAAGAGAAAGTTTATCTTGATTCAGTTGCTTCATTACCAGTATTTAGCAGCCTGAGCTATATTACTTATCAGTATGCGAAAGAGCGCGAAATTCCACTTGGGCTTGACCTGAAGGGTGGTATGAATGTAACCATGGAGATCTCTTTGAGTGATATGGTTCGTAACCTTGCAAATAAAAGTACCGATGCAAATTTCAATGCCGCCATTAGGAATGCTGAAGTGGCTATGGCTACTGGTGAAAGTGATTTCATAGGCGTATTTGGAAGAGAGTTTGAAAAAATAAGTCCGAACAGCAAGCTTTCCCCATTATTTGCAACAAAAGAGAATTCAGCAAATCTGAAAATTGATGCCAGCAATCAGGATGTTTTAAATTTCCTAAGAAAGTCTGCTGATGGAGCAATCGATCTTTCATTCAATATACTACGTACCCGTATTGATAAATTTGGAGTAACCTCTCCTAACATTCAAAAACAGCAGGGAACAAACCGAATTCTGATTGAATTACCAGGTGTAACCGATCCGGATCGTGTACGTAAATTACTTCAAGGATCTGCAAAACTCGAGTTTTGGGAGACCTATGATAATGCAGAGATCTTTAGTTTACTTCAGAATGTGAATAGTATTCTGGCTTCTACGATTAAATCTACAGATACTGCAAGTGCAAAAGTAGTACAAGATACAAGCAAAAGTAAACTTGCTGCTTTAGGCAAAAAAGATAGTAGTGTTGTCGACAGCGCCGCTGCTTTAAGTAAAGTACAGGCCGAACAGGCCAAACTTAATCCATTGTTTGCACTTTTAAACCCTGCAACTTATCAGGGTCAAGACGGTCAGGTTAATTTACGCCCCGGACCGGTTGTTGGGTATGCCGCATTAAAGGATACTGCAAGAGTAAATTCATATCTTTCATCAACAGCAGTCAGAGCCGTTATCCCACAGAACATTAAATTATTTTGGGGGGTTAAGCCCATGTCAGAAGACAGTAAGGTTTTTGAATTATATGCTTTGAAAACCAGCAATGTAGGTGGTGGTCCAGCATTAGAGGGAGATGTAATTTCAGACGCTCGTTCTGATTATGATCAGAAAGGTAATCCTGAGGTTGTAATGGTAATGAATGCTGATGGCGCACGGGCTTGGCGTTCAATAACTGCCTCTGCCTCTGCAGATCCAAATAATAAAAAAAGTGTAGCAATTGTACTCGATAATCTGGTATACTCTGCCCCTACTGTTCAGGGAGAAATTCCGAACGGAATTTCATCTATCAGCGGAAGTTTTAAAGTTGAAGATACACAAGATCTTGCAAACGTTTTAAAAGCAGGAAGATTACCTGCTCCTGCAAAAATTGTTAGTGATTATGTAGTTGGTCCATCTTTAGGAGCAGCTTCAATCTCAGCAGGTTTAATTTCTACAATAGCAGGTATCATCTTTATCCTCCTGTTCATGGCTATGTATTACAGTACAGCCGGATTAGTTGCGAATATTGCATTAATAGTTAACTTATTTTTCCTCATGGGAGTGCTGGCATCATTAGGTGCTGTATTAACCTTACCGGGTATAGCGGGTATTGTTCTGTCGCTAGGAATGTCTGTTGATGCAAACGTTTTAATCTACGAGAGAATAAGAGAAGAGTTGGCGGAAGGGAAATCTGCAAGATTAGCGATCACAGAAGGTTTCAGAAAAGCAATGCCTTCAATCCTTGACTCAAACATTACTACATTTTTAACAGGGGTCATTCTGTACATCTTCGGACAGGGTCCAATCGTAGGTTTTGCTACCACACTGATGATCGGTATTATTACTTCCCTGTTTGCAGCAATATTTATGTCAAGGTTAGTATTTGAATGGATGTTAGACAGAAAAAAGCCTATCAGCTTTTCTATCAAGGCAACACAAAACCTATTTAAAGATTCTAAGTTTGATTTTATCACAGGCAGAAAGCGTTTCTACATTCTTTCAGCAGCAATCATTGTAGCCGGAATCATCTCTGCATTTACTCAGGGTTTCAGCCTTGGGGTAGATTTTCAGGGAGGAAGAGCCTATTTTGTTGCCTTCGACAAACCTGTTGAGGTTGAAAAAGTACGTTCTATTTTAGTTAAAGAATTCGGAACAGCTGTTGAAGTAAAAACCTTTGGTACATCTAATCAGGTTAAGATTACGACTGCATATCTGATCAATGATAATTCAGATCAGGCTAATGATCAGGTCAGTGAAAAACTGGCATCGGGTCTTAAGAAGGTTGATCCTGTATACGAAATTAAGGATTCACAGAAAGTGACCCCAACCATTGCTGAAGACATTAAAACCTCAGCTATTTACGCAACAATATTCTCTATATTGGTCATATTCCTGTATGTTTTGGCCAGATTTAAAAGAATGGCCTTTGGATTTGCTGCGATTCTTGCACTTGTTCACGACGTACTAGTATTACTTGCCATCTTTACTATATTTAATGGCTGGCTACCTTTCTCTTTGGATATTGATCAGGCATTTATTGCGGCCATATTAACGGTAATGGGCTATTCGATTAACGATACAGTGGTAGTATTTGACCGTGTAAGGGAATATATCGGACAGCATCACTCCAAAAACGAGGACCTTCCTTCCGTAATCAATAACGCATTGAACAGTACTTTAAGTCGTACAGTGATCACCGGTATATGTACTATCGCTGTACTACTGATCATTTTCATCTTTGGTGGTGAGATTTTAAGAGGATTCTCTTTTGCCATGTTAATTGGTGTAATATTTGGAACCTATTCTTCCTTATTCGTTGCAACACCTTTCGTTGTGGAGTTCATTAAAGAAAAAGATAAAGCAAAGGCTTAATAATCTTTTTAGTACATTTTTAAAGCATCCGCCATGGGCGGATGCTTTTTTTTTGTTTAATAATAAATTTATTCAGATATTTGTCATACGAACAATAAGTATGGCAACAGAATTATTTAGTACCTATTCCTATCTGCTCGATCGCACGGCAAGGAAGGTAAAGCAATTTGCTCAGCGTCGATTTAATGCTTCAAACTATGATATCACTGTGGATCAATGGTTAATCATTAAAAGTCTGAACAACAATAACGATTTAAATCAGAGCCAGTTAGCTGAGATTACAGGCAAGGATCACCCTACCTTAACTCGGATTATCGATCTCTTGTGCAAGAAAGGGTTGACCGAAAGAAAGATACAACCTAATGACAGACGATGTTTTACCATACACCTTACCGAATTGGGAAAACAACGGGTCGAAGAATGGAGTCCTAAAATGGCTGAAATCAGAATGAAGGCATGGCAGAATCTAACAGAAGAAGATTATAAAAATTTAAAACGAATACTCGATACGATCTATACCAATTTGGACGAACAGGAGAAACTTTTACCCGAATTATAAGATAAACAAGGATATAACCGCATAACATATAAAATGATTTCAACAGACATTTGCATAATCGGAGCCGGCCCTGTAGGACTGTTTGCCGTATTTGAAGCCGGATTACTTAAAATGAGATGCCATTTGATTGACACCCTACCACAGATCGGAGGTCAATTATCAGAGATCTATCCGCAAAAGCCCATTTATGATATACCGGGATATCCGGAAATCAAGGCGCAGGAACTGGTTGAGCGCCTCATAGAACAGATTGCACCTTTTGATCCTGGATTTACACTTGGAGAACGAGTGGAATCTCTAGAAAAGCAGGAAGACGGTTCTTTTATTGTCGGAACCAATGATGGAACGACAATACATTGCCAGGTAGTAGTTATTGCAGGTGGCCTGGGTTGTTTCGAACCACGTAAACCTGAAATTCAGGGCTTACTTGACTTTGAAGGCAAAGGTGTGGAGTACATGGTTAAAAAACCGGAAAACTTCAGAGATAAAAGGGTTGTATTGGCAGGTGGAGGTGATTCTGCATTGGACTGGACTATATTTTTGGCTGATATCGCCGAAAGAGTAACCCTAATCCATCGTGGTGATACCTTCAGGGGAGCACCTGATTCTGCTGAAAAAGTTCATGAATTGGCCAACAATGGTAAAATCGATCTAATCCTGCAGTCAAATCTGTTTAGTGTTAACGGCAATGGCAGTTTGAAAGAAGTATCCTTTGTAGGACGTGACCAAGTTACTAGAACAATTCAAACTGATTATTTGATCCCTCTTTTTGGATTGAGCCCGAAACTGGGTCCAATAGCCGGCTGGGGTCTTAATATTGACAAATCCGCCATATTGGTTGATACATTTGATTATTCCACTAATGTAGATCGCATTTACGCTATTGGAGATATAAACACCTATCCGGGAAAACTAAAGCTTATTCTATGTGGCTTCCATGAAGCAGCATTGATGGTACAGAGTGCCTTTAAATATGTGTATCCGGACCAAAAATTAAGTTTTAAATACACGACTGTTTACGGTGTGAACGCATTCTAACATGATCAATATTACAATTGAAGACAGAAACGGTGAACAGCAGCCCGTCGAGGTTCCTGAGGGAATAAGCCTGAGTTTAATGGAGGTTCTAAAGGCATCAGATTACAATATTCTTGCAACATGTGGTGGGATGGCACTATGTGCAACTTGCCATGTTCAGGTTCTAAAAGGACTAGATGATCTTCCGGAAGCCGGCAATCAAGAAATGGATATGCTTGATATCTTACCGGATGCAGGATTTGATAGTAGACTTGCCTGCCAAATCAGGATAACTGAAAATCTGAATGGCATGATTTTTCGAATCAGAGGTGATGAATATTAAATCTACCTAAGAATATACTTAGAAATAAAACCCGCAATTATGGAACAAGCTATAAATAAATCGACTACATTTCCCAAAGTAATAATTATTGGCGGGGGGTTTGGCGGGATTGAAATAACCAAACGATTAAAAGACAAAGAAGTGGAAATCACTATGCTCGACAGGCATAATTACCATACTTTTCAACCCTTACTTTACCAGGTTGCTTCAGGTGGTCTTGAGGCAGATTCCATTGCATTCCCTTTGCGGAAAATATTTAAAAACCAGAAAAATTTGACATTTAGGGTAACTGAAGTAGAGAGCATTGATTCTCAAAAAAAAATTGTCAATACAACAATAGGCGAAATTGCATACGATTTTCTGATCATTGCCACCGGTTCTGATACAAATTACTTTGGGCAGAATGAAATTGAGCATTATTCAATGCCCATGAAAACCATCCCTGAGGCATTAAACCTCAGAAGCATGATTCTTCAAAATCTAGAGGAAGCATTGATCGAAACTGATCCGATAAAAAAGAGCGCCCTCTTACAGTTTGTAGTTGTAGGAGGCGGTCCTACCGGCGTAGAATTATCGGGTTCCTTGGCAGAATTAAAGAAGCATGTACTTCCTACAGATTATCCGGAATTGCGTGTTGAAGACATCAAAGTCTATCTGATTGAAGGATCTTCGGAACTTTTAGGCTCGATGTCCAAACAGGCATCAGCGAAAGCGAAAGAATTTCTGCAGAAACTGGGGGTGGAAGTATTTACTAATTTGAAAGTTGAAAGTTATGATGGAAAGATCATTAAACTTTCTAACGAACAGGCTATTGATACTAAAAATGTGCTTTGGTCGGCCGGGGTTAAGGGTGCAGTACCTGCAGGATTGAAGGAAGAATCAATAACTCGTGGAAACCGCATACTGGTAGATGAATTTAACCGAGTGAAGGCAGAAGATTATATTTTTGCGATTGGCGATGTATCCGCTTGCCTCAGTGCTGAAAAACCGAATGGTTTACCTGGAGTGGCTCCTGTGGCGATACAACAGGGCACTCAACTGGCAAAAAATATTATCCATATCATTAATAACGAAAAACCAGAGCCCTTTAAATACTTTGACAAAGGTTCTATGGCCACAGTAGGACGAAACCTTGCTGTTGTTGATATTGGCAAAATTCGTTTTCAGGGGATTTTTGCCTGGTTTGTTTGGATGTTTGTGCATCTGATGTCGTTAGTTGGATTTCGGAATAAAGTTGTCACCTTTGTAAACTGGGTTTGGAGTTATTTCAGCTATGATCGAGGAACTAGGTTGATCATAAGGAAATTCAGTAGGGAATCGATGACTGAGGATACTTTTTCTAAATGATTGGAGTTTCGGTTCCGGTTCCGGTTCCGGATTAAATCCGGAATGACAGGAATGACAGGAATGACAGGAATGACGGTTGATCGAAGATAAGATGCATGCTGACAATTATTAAATTACTATTTAGGAATAAATTAAGTCTTTAATGATAAAATTGATCGAATGTCCTCGTGACGCCATGCAGGGAATTCATGATTTTATTCCCACCGAAATCAAAGCCGAATATATCAACCTGCTTTTAAAGGTAGGATTCGATACCATAGACTTTGGAAGTTTTGTTTCAGAAAAAGCTATCCCACAACTAAAAGACACTGGCGAAGTGCTGAATAAACTTGATTTCAGTGTGGGAAAAACTAAACTTCTAGCAATTGTTGCCAATCTAAGGGGAGTTGAACAAGCGATTAAACATCCTCAAATCTCTTATTTAGGATTCCCGTTTTCAGTTTCTGAAACATTTCAGCAGCGAAACACAAACTCGGGTATTGAAAAATCCTTAATTGTAGTTGAAGAATTACTAAATCACTGTGAAAAATCTAATAAACAGGCGGTTATCTATCTTTCGATGGGCTTTGGAAACCCATATGGTGACCCTTGGAGCAACGATATTGTGGCACACTGGACAAGTGAACTGGCAAAAAGAGGAGCCAGAGTCATATCACTTGCCGATACAACAGGGGTTTCAAGTCCCGAAAAAATTAGCTATCTGTTTCCACATTTAGTTTCCAATTTTCCGAAAATCGAATTTGGGATTCATCTTCACAGCACCCCATCAACCTGGTATGAAAAAATAGATGCAGCCTGGAATAGTGGATGTAGACGATTTGATAGCTCACTAAGAGGCTATGGAGGTTGCCCAATGGCATCAGATCAACTTACCGGAAACATTGCAACAGAGAGCCTAATTTCGTTTCTGGAAACAAAAGGAGAAGATCATGGGCTTAATTTGGAGAAATGGAATGAGGCAATGGAATATTCTGATCAAATTTTTGGATAGGATTTATATGTTAAAAGTTATCTGTTATCTGTTAAAGACAAATGATAACAGATTACATTTCCAAAACCATCTTAAAGTGCAGTATCCCTGCTTCCTCAAACTGAATACCAGACTTTTTAAATCCGAATTTTGCATACAAAGGCATTGCATCCAGCTGAGCATGCAGATAAACATACTCAGCATCCTGAGGAAGGTCTTTTAATACTGTCGCCACGAGCGCCTGTCCCATTCCTTTTCCACGGAATTCTTTCAGCACAGCAAAACGTTCAAGTTTATATCCTTTTGGAGTTTTACGCCAGCGGGAAGCACCTGCAGGAGCGCCATTGATAGTACCCATAAAATGGACAGACTCATCTTCAAACTCCCATTCTAGTTCAGGAGGGCAATTTTGTTCCTCAACAAATACTTTTCTTCTGATGGCAAAAACCTGCTGAAGATCTGCATCATTACTGACCCGTTCGACCTTAATTTGATCTTCCATTTTGCTGAACTATATTTAACAAAAAATTAAGGGCCTTTCTAGGCAGAAAAGCCCTTAATGAAATTCTATAGTTTGTCGTTGACATTTATACAATTAAGATCATCAAAAGCCTGAGTTAATCTTTTAACAAAAGTATCCTCCCCTTTTCGAAGCCAAACACGCGGATCATAATACTTTTTATTTGGAGAGTCCTCACCTTCCGGATTTCCTATCTGACTTTGGAGATAGGCCTCCTTTGACTTATAATAATCCTTTATGCCTTCCCAAAATGCCCATTGCATATCAGTATCAATATTCATTTTAATTGCTCCATAAGAGATTGCTTCCCGAATTTCTTCCTTTGAAGAACCTGAACCGCCATGAAACACAAAATTTATAGGTTTTTCTGTACTGATATTAAATTCTGAACGAACAAAATCCTGGGAATTTTTAAGAATAACCGGTTGCAATTTCACATTTCCCGGTTTATAAACGCCATGGACATTTCCAAATGCAGCAGCAACTGTAAATTTCTCACTTATTGTGCTCAGCTCTTTGTAGGCATATGCGACTTCAGAAGGCTGAGTATATAATTTTGAACTGTCAACATCACTGTTATCTACACCGTCTTCCTCGCCACCTGTTACCCCAAGTTCAATTTCAAGTGTCATCCCCATACCTTTCATCCTACTTAAATACTTTTTACTAATCTCAATATTCTCTTCAATCGGTTCTTCTGAAAGATCAAGCATATGTGAAGAATAGAGTGGTTTGCCATATTGAGCAAAAAAACGTTCCCCATGATCCATCAGTCCATCAATCCAGGGTAATAACTTCTTAGCAGCATGGTCAGTATGCAAAATTACGGCCACTTCGTAATGTTCGGCTAAAAGATGAATATGTTGTGCTGCTGACACACCTCCAAGTATACAGGCATTCAGATTATCATTATTCATAGACTTTCCTGCATAGAACTGAGCACCACCATTAGAAAGTTGTATGATTACAGGTGAATTAACAGACTTAGCTGTCTCCATAACTGCATTAATTGAATTTGTGCCAATTACATTAACTGCAGGCAGAGCAAACTGATGCTTTTTAGCCACTTCAAACAACTCCTGAACGGCATCACCATGCAAAACGCCCTTAAATTCTTTTAAATTCATAATTTTTATTTTTATAAGATGATCGAAATTATGAAAAATAGGGTCAAAATCAAGCATAGAGCTTAATTATTCTATCCTTCAAATGTTAACATTCATTCTATCTTTAAGAGTGAGCATTGCTTTCTTAAATTTTTTGTTTCTTTGTAAGCTACACATACATCCAAAATGGCCTGGTTTAAGAGAGAAAAAAAGGGGATTATAACTTCCACAGAGGAAAAGAAAGAGACGCCTGATGGATTGTGGAATAAATGCCCATCATGTAAGAAACCAATACATTATACAGAACAGGTTGAGAATAAATACGTTTGCCAATACTGCGCCTACCATTTGCGAATAGGTTCTAAAGAATATTTTGAAATTCTTTTCGACGACAATGAATTCACTGAATTATTTCCAAATCTACGCTCAGCTGATCCCTTATTTTTCACTGATACTAAAAAGTATACCGATAGGTTGGAGGAAAGTTATGAGAAAACCGGTTTAAACGATGCCATACGCTCTGGTTTTGGCAAATTAGCTGGTCAGAATCTTGTAATTGCCTGTATGGACTTTAATTTTATAGGTGGGTCAATGGGTTCTGTTGTAGGCGAAAAGATTGCACGTTCAATTGATTACAGTATCAAGCATAAAATCCCATTCATGATGATCTCCAAATCGGGTGGGGCAAGAATGATGGAGGCAGCATTTTCACTAATGCAAATGGCCAAAACTTCGGCCAAATTAGCTTTATTAAGTAAAGCTAAGATCCCTTATATTTCATTGTTGACAGATCCAACTACCGGTGGAGTTACCGCCTCTTATGCCATGCTGGGTGATATCAATATCTCAGAGCCTGGTGCTTTGATTGGATTTGCAGGTCCAAGAGTAATCAAAGAAACCATCAAAAAGGATCTCCCTAAAGGTTTCCAAACCTCAGAGTTCGTACTTGAACATGGATTTCTCGACTTTATTGTTGACAGAAGGCAAATGAAAGCGAAGCTGGGATCATTCCTGAGAATGATTAATTCATAGAGTTCTATAAGAACATCTCCAAGCTAAATTCTCTAAGAAGTTGTTATCACAACTTTAATTATAATAAAGTCAGCAAGTATTAATACTCATTCTTATAGTTTTTGCAATATTTCTGCCGCCTTATTTTCAAACATCATCTGCCAATGGGGTGCTAAATTTGTATCTGAATCTTCCTGTGCTTCTCCCGTATTTCTTAGTTGATCGGCAGTTGGTGCATAATAAATGTAACCATTGGTATAAGCAACCACAAAGGTATTTTCATTAGGAGCTCTTTTTTTAATATTAAGTCCTATTTGTACTGTGAGTTCACCAGGGAAAGTAATTAAGCGCATATTTCCGATCTTCACGCCAAGAATTTCAACCTTAATTGTTTCAGCACCAGCCGATTTAACTTGATGCATTTTGACAAGAGATAGATTTTCCTGAATTCTTGTTAAACGTTCCATCAAATAAATATTTGATTGATAGTTTTTCATGTCTCTCCCATTTATAGAATCCAATCGAATCATATCCCTTCTATCCAGCATTTTATCCTGTAAGTATCTTTGTATGTAAAAGGAAGGATAATTATTAGAATAAGTATACTTGGTAGTCAAGGCGATAAATGTTTTTAGGTTTATATTTGTTCCTCTTAGAGAATTCAAGACTCGCTTTTGTTCAGCCTCTAAGGATGTAATCCGTTCAGCAAAGTTTGCTCTGGGCAGTTCCATATAATGATTAACAACTTTTATCTCTGCATCATTTGCAGTTTTGATATTTTGCAATGCTTTAAGAATGCTTAGACCAAGCATGCTACCAAGAGGTTCTGCGTCCGTAGGATTATCAACTCCCTTATAGTTGACCGGATTAATATCTCCTGCGCAGCCCTGTAAAAAGAGAGCCATTGAGCCTTTTAAGTTATCCTCAATTACTTTGGAAGCAAATCCAATAATATCCGCAGTATTCCCCCCATTTGGGACACCCTCTATGGGGTGAACAGCGAAATTATAAAGAACTGCAAGGGTTTCTCCGTTTAGTTTATTCAACCTTAATATACCTATTTCGGGATCGATAGGGCCAATTCCTGCAATCTCATGATCAGGTGGTAGCGAATACGCACGTCGGGCATCAGTTTGAGATCCATCTTTCATGTTAAACCTTCGGTTTTCCGTGATTCTACTCTCATGTCCAGTCCCGGTACCCACATTTACAGGAACTAAATTTTTCAGGGCTTCCTTAACTGCCAATACTGTTAGATCATCAGTATCTTCACGTACAATTCCGTGGCAATGGCTTGAATTGATTAGAATATTTGAAGCCTGAATATTCAATTCCCTTTGAATCTGCATTCGGACTTTAGAAAGATAACCTGCTTTAATAGGTCCGATTTCTTCAAGAGCAACTACATCCAGGGTTATAATCACCATTTTAGTCAGGCCATTATCCAGCACAAGCGCCTTCACATAAAGTGGGTCATTTACCAATCCGGCGGACCGATTAGTAATATCAATTTTAGCTACTCCTGCCTTTATTTTAGCATCTGCATCAGATGAAATAAGCAAAAAACTTAAGGTAGAGATGAATAAAATAGGTCTAATTGTAAGTTTCACGAATTGTCTGTAAATCAAGTTTAAATGAATATTATTCGCCATAGCCTTATCTATTTGAATTTAATATATGATAATATAGGGTTTAGAAAGAAAGAATCATAAGATAGGAATTCTATAAACTGAAAAATTTGATCAATTTAACTCTTCGTAAGCCGCTGTTAAACTCCTTTGAATCCCCTGCCCCTGAAAATCTTCGGCACCCGGAATATTTTGAGCTTTTAATATGTCCTCTTTTGATTTTCCGGCTTTCATTTCATTCTTCACAAACAAAAGAAGCTTTTCGAGGTAATTCTGCATAGCTTTTAGCTCTTCCTTTCCTCCAGTAACTTTTGTAGGATCAGCAGAATGTCCGAAAATAAATAAGGTATCCTTTAAAAGCAATGTTGCTGCCGGTATGATCTCCGTGATGATGGGTATTGATCAAATAATTCAAAGGCTTTGATGAAATTTTCTTAAGCTCTGCAATCAGATGAGTTGCCAGGTCAACAAATTGTGTGTCAAGTACTGCCATTCCTGAATTATTAGATAACCAGGCTATTGTACCTCCTTGCTCTGTAAATATCCCAACATCATTTCTTAAATGAGTGAATTTATAAGCCGGCTGTATGAAGATATTAGCCAATGCCCTATTGCTCGCTAGGGCTAAGAACCCCAGGGAAAGTGTTGTACCTTGTAAAAAAATCTACGTTGCATGAAGAATCAGATTAATTGATTCTAAATATAAAAAAAATCCCGCTGTTGCGGGATTCAAAAATTACATCGTTCCGGGTTCATGATTAAATCCGATGGAATGATGGTTAACACGCCCATGGGAATGGTGACTGAAACTGTATCCCCGAACTAAGCCTATATTAAAATGCTTTTCATGTATTAGCATTGTCTGCTCATTTTTAGGAATACCTTTTACTGAATGTTTGGGAACATGTTTTTTGGCCATGATTTCCTCCTTTTCTATAGTATACAATTCAAGTTACAAAAAATCGAAATAAAAAACAAGATTGATTGGATGTTAAGAATGATTATTCTGAATTACACCTTAACCAGACAGAGTTCTTTTAACTTCAGAACCACGTAATCAATTTCATCTCTGTTATTGTATTTACTAAATGAAAACCTTACCGCCGGACGGTTGGGATTGGCAAGAATCCCATTCAGAACGTGTGAGCCAATATTAGTTCCTGAACTGCAAGCACTTCCTCCCGATGCAGAAATACCTGAAATATCAAGACTAAAAAGTAGCATTTCTGCCATCTCCATTTCAGGAAAAGAAACATTTAATACAGTATAAAGGCTATTTTGAGGATCTGTTTCGCCATTAAACTCAATTCCGGGAATATTTTTCAATAACTCAGCCATCATGTAAGATTTAAGTCCCTGAATATATTCATGATGCTCCTCCATGTCTGCATAGGCAATTATAAGTGCTTTAGCTAAACCCGCAATGCCATATACATTCTCTGTCCCACCACGCATATTTCGTTCTTGCGATCCACCAAAAATCATCGGATTGATTTTAATCTTATGATTAATGTATAAGAATCCTACTCCTTTAGGCCCATGCAGTTTATGGGCTGCACATACTAAGAAGTGAACCTTAAGCTTGCTAAGATCATGGGAATAGTGCCCAATAGTCTGTACGGTATCGCAATGAAAGATTGCATTATACTTTTCGCATAATTCCCCTATCAATTCAATATCTGTAAGTGTTCCTAATTCATTATTAGCATGCATCAGTGAAACAAAACTGCGTTCATTAGAGTTTAGAAGTTCTTCTAAATGCTGATAATCGAGAGTGCCTTTTGAATCTATATTTACATAACTCAAACGTACCAATCCACTATTTTCCAGCGACTGTAGCGTATGCAAAACAGCATGGTGTTCAATAGTGCTAGTGATTGCATGTTTGATTCCATAATCAATAATACCGCAGCGAATAGCCATATTATCTGCTTCAGTCCCGCCAGAAGTAAAGAAAAATTCAGAGGCTGAGGCCTTAAGAAGAGATGCAACACTCTTTCTCGCCTTCTCGATCAATGTACGCACTTCCCGCCCATGAGAATGAATGGAAGAAGGATTTCCATAATCACTTTCCATTACTTCATAAATCGTCTTCAGTACCTCTTTGTCTATAGGGGTAGTAGCCGCATTATCCAGATATACACGCATAATAATAAATTATTCAACAGATTAAATTATTTTACAATGGGTATTGGTTTAACCCTATGTAAAACTTTAATGAAAATAGTACTTAGTAAATTAATGTATTGTTTATTGGTATAATTATTTAGTTAAACTCAATATCTCTTTTATATCTGATATGATTTTCTGAGCGAGGTATTCTGCACCGGTTTCAGAACTGCTTTCCGAATAAATTCTTATTATCGGCTCAGTATTCGATTTTCTGAGATGTACCCATTGTTTATCAAATTCTATTTTTAATCCATCGATAGTACTGTGGGGTTGCTTTTCATATCTCTTTTCTACCCCAGCCAAAAGAGAATCGATATCCATTTCTGGTGTTAGTGTGATTTTATTCTTTGAAATATAATATGCAGGATAGGAAGCTCTGAGTTTAGAAACAGATTGTTTACTTATTGCCAAGTGGGTTAAAAACAAAGCAATACCGACTAAGGCATCCCTGCCATAATGAGATTCAGGATAAATTACGCCTCCATTTCCCTCTCCCCCAATAACAGCCTGAGTCTCTTTCATCTTATTAACCACATTGACCTCACCTACGGCAGCAGCATTGTAAATTCCGCCGGCTAATTCAGTCACATCTCTCAAAGCTCGGGTTGAGGATAAATTGGAGACCGTATTGCCGGGTGTATGTTTAAGAACGTAATCAGAAACGGCAACCAGAGTATATTCTTCTCCAAACATAGAACCATCCTCACATACGAAACATAATCGGTCTACATCAGGATCAACGGCTATTCCTAGATCAGCTTTTCTGGCAATTACCTCACGCGCAAGATCGGTCAGGTTTTCAGGAAGCGGTTCAGGATTATGAGGAAACTCACCATTGGGTTCACAGTAAAGTTCATAAATAGTCTTTACACCTAAGGCTTTTAGCAATGCCGGAACAAATATCCCACCTGAAGAATTTACACAGTCAATTGCTATTTTAAAATTGGCATTCCGCACAGCTTCGATATTTACGAGCGGTAAAGCAAGCACTTTGTCGATATGCTTTTGTAAATAGCTGTCATCATAACTCACCTTCCCAAGACTATTCACCTCAGAAAATTCAAAATCGCTCTCTTCTGCCATTGCCAAAATCAATTGCCCTTCCTGATCAGAAATGAACTCCCCTTTATCATTCAGCAGCTTCAATGCATTCCATTGCTTGGGATTATGACTAGCGGTCAGAATGATGCCACCACCAGCATTTTCATCTGGTACTGCCACTTCTACTGTCGGGGTGGTTGACAGGCCAAGATCGACCACATCAATTCCAATACTTTGTAAGGTGCCAACAACCAAATTTCGGACCATTTCACCCGAAATTCTAGCATCTCTGCCTATTACAACCTTATTCTTTCTCGTACTTGCTATGACCCAGCGACCATATGCTGAAGTAAATTTTATGATGTCAGTTGGTGTCAAACCATTACCTGCCAATCCGCCTATTGTTCCCCTAATTCCAGAGATTGATTTTATTAAAGCCACGATTTTAAATTATTGTGCAAAAATAACAATTACATCCTATTCATAACTGTAAAACAGTAAATGTATATATTTGTTATCATATACCGTGATCAACATATGCCAAAAAAATGGTTCCAAAACTGGTTTAATTCTCCCTATTATCATATACTGTATAATCAGCGTAATGACGAAGAGGCCGAATTTTTCATTGATAACCTTTGTGCCTACCTTAAACCTACAGTAAACTCTAATTTACTTGACATCGCTTGTGGACGTGGAAGACATTCAGTCTATCTGAACAAAAAGGGATATGTTGTGACCGGAATCGACCTGTCAGTATCTAATATAAAATTTGCGCAGCAGTTTGAAAATGAAAAACTTCAGTTTTATGTGCATGATATGCGCTATCCATTTTATATCAATTACTTTGATATTGCGTTTAACCTATTTACCAGTTTCGGCTACTTTGAAACAGAAAAAGACCATATTAATGCCTTAAAAACTTTCAGAAAATCGTTAATAAAAGATGGAATTTTAGTTCTCGATTACTTTAATAGTTACAAAATCATGCATCATCTTACTAACCAGGAAGTGAAGCATGTGGATGGCATTGATTTTTATATCAGCAAAAAAAATGCTGATGGCAAGATTATAAAAAGCATTTCTTTTGAACATAAGAATAAAGATTATTCTTTTAAAGAAGAAGTAAAAGCATTTTCTCTTAGTGACTTTGTACGGATGTTCGAAAAAAGTGGATTTAAAATTTTAAATCATTTCGGCGATTTTTCTTTAAATCCTTACCACGAAACCAAATCAGACCGTTTGATATTTATTTGCCAGAAAGCCAATGTTTGAACAGATTATAGAGTTTGACCAGAATTTATTCTATGGCATCAACCAAGGCCTAAGCAATTCCTTCTTCGATTGGCTTATGCCGGCCTTGAGGAACCGGTTT
Organism: Daejeonella sp.; assembly: GCA_041689125.1. Lineage (GTDB taxonomy): Bacteria > Bacteroidota > Bacteroidia > Sphingobacteriales > Sphingobacteriaceae > Daejeonella. The sequence goes on along the minus strand of JBDNGV010000120.1, from coordinate 3,972 downwards.
TTTTGGACTCCTTTGTATTTATTCATAGTGATCTTTTTAGTCAGAAACTACGGTAAAAAAGGCTGGCTTATTCTATTGTTTGCGGCATTGACTTTTGGCCTGACAGATTACTTTTCATCCTCAATAGTCAAACCTACCATTGGACGATTAAGACCATGCAATGATCCAGAGATGAAAAAAGAAGTTAGGAATCTCATTGCCTGTGGCACTGGTTACAGCTTCCCATCATCACACGCTGCTAACCATTTTGGCTTAGCTGTATTTCTAATTCTCGTTTTCTATCACAAATGGAAGTTAATACTACCAATAGGCTTATTATGGGCTTTCTCAATCAGCTTTGCACAAATTTATGTTGGAGTACATTTTCCTCTTGATATACTTGGAGGTGCTCTTTTGGGTTCTATGATAGGATATATAATGAGTGCAATATTGATAGTGAATAAATCATTCAAAAAATGGGGACCTGGGAATTAATTTTGTTATTCAGCAGTTCTATGCTGGGTGGATTAGGGATTTTTCTATTAAAGACTGATAATACCAACCTTTTGAAATTGGTCTTGTCGTTTAGTGGTGCTTATCTGTTCGCCATCACAATTTTGCATCTGATGCCAGATGTTTATCAATCTGGTAACCCGCAGATAGGTTTATATATTCTGGGTGGCTTTCTGCTTCAAATTGTGATGGAACAGTTTTCTGAAGGTATAGAACATGGTCATATCCATCAGCATAACCATCAACATTATGTTTTCCCGATTGGTATAATGGTAAGTTTATGTTTACATGCATTTCTGGAAGGAATGCCCTTGGCGCAGAAAGAGCATAACCAACTGGTCTTTGGAATTGCATTACACCATATTCCAGCTGCGTTCGCATTGGGAAGCGTTCTGATGCAGAACAATTTAGGCAAAGGCAAGACTGTCGGATTATTAATTCTTTTTGCAATTATGAGTCCCTTAGGCTATTTACTAAGCTATCAAATTGGAACAGGATCGATAGGTAATATTGAAGCCTATTTCGATCGTATTATGGGAGTAGTTATAGGCATATTCCTTCACATATCCACTACCATATTATTTGAATCAAGCGTAGATCATAAATTTAATCTCAAGAAAATGGCAGCAGTACTGCTGGGTATAGGTATTGCGCTGTTTGGGTTTTTTATTTATTAGGAGAGTTGTATGTTTTACGTTATACGTTGTACGTTGTACGTTATATGTTGTACGTTGTACGTTGACAAGTTTCTGCTGAAGAATAAATTTATCTTTTTGGCTTAATGGTAAAAACAGAAATTTCGGTTAAGTCGTAGAGTGATTAAACTTCAAATAAAAATGAGCTTTTGAGTAAAATACACTATTTTGAACCTGAATTTCTCAAATCTCAAATCTCAAATCTCAAATCTCAAATCTCAAATCTCAAATCTCAAATCTCAAATCTCAATTATCCTCTCATCTTATCCAGCAATCCACTTAGGGTAATAGTCTCTTCATCGCTGAGATTTTTGGATAGTAAATCTTTCAATGAAATTTCAATATCTAGTTTTTGAAGAATATCTAGGCCTTTTGGATTGATCAAAATATCAACAGCTCTGCGATCTTTATTGTTTATACATCGTTTAACAAGGTCTTTCTGTACAAGCCGCTCGACAATTCTGGATGCATCAGACATTTTATCAAGCATTCGTTCTTTCAAAATATTCACTGTTGCCGGATTAGGATACTGGCCTCTTAGAATTCTCAAAACATTATATTGCTGTAGCGTAATACTGTGTTTATTTAGTTTTAATCTCAGCAAATTGGTTATCCAACCATAGGTATAGATTAGGTTAACGACTACTTTCTGATGGTTATTTTCAAATTTCTTATTGTAAATTTCCTTTTCTATTTCCATATTGATCATCAGAACATTTACAGCTTTAAAGAGTTTAGTTTTTAAAATAATTAGAGCTCGAAATTAATTACAAATTATTTAACCTTGACCTTTTTATTTTTATCCTGTCCATATTTCCATGGGCAATTCACACACTTATTCTTACAGCAGTATCCCCTTTTTAAATGATACTTTTCTGTAAAAACCAGATTGCCCTGTTCATCAATTAGATAGTCAATATTTTCAATCAGCATAATTAAGTATTTTAACTATTAGCTGGTCTTTGAAATAAGACTTCAAATGTTTCCCGTTACCATGTAGTGTCCAAACCTCAATGGGTTCAACTTCCTTCAGCATTGTCAGTATATCATTCCAGTCAACATGATCAGAAATTAGCATTTGGAGATCATTATTGACCTGTAAGTTCATCCATCCTGATGCAAATGCTCTGACCACATTCTTTGCCCTAATATAGCTGTTAAAGGTTAAAGGAGGAACAATGTAGACCATATTCTGATCGGGCTGTTTCATTTGCTTACGGGTATATAATTCATACTTGCCGGGATGGAAGCCAAATTGCTCGTAAATCTTATTCAGCCCAAAAATAGAATGATGGATTAGAACCTTCCGCTTTGGACAATGATCTGATATCAAACGGATAAGCCTCTGAGCTTTACCAAGAGAATAAGCTCCAAGCATAACATTATGGTTAAATGCATTCAGTTTTTCAATCTCGGTTTCAGCTGAAGGATGTTTTACTGAAGGGTCAGCAAAAGTAGTTTCAGTGATCAATACATCAGCTTTTACGAACTTTATTTTTTCACAGGTTGGGTCAAATTGCATCTTATAATCTCCTGTATATAAATACTTTATCCCCAAATATTCCATAAGTATTAGTGCTGAACCCAAAATATGTCCGGCCGGTATGAAGCGGATTGTTACCCCTTTAATACTGAATTGCTCAGACCAGTCAAAAATTTGAATATGATGGCCGGCATTTTTTTGATACCTATGCTGCATGATTGCCGCTGTTGCCGATGTACAATAAACATTTTGATTGCCTCTGACAGCATGATCACCATGTGCATGGGAAATTACAGCATGAGCTGAGGCCACTTTAGGATCAAGGTAAAAATCTCCGGTCTGGCAATACAAGCCATGTTTATTTATGATCAAAAAATCTTTAATAATCATTTCAGGATCTAATCTTCAAAAACTGTTGATGTAGATGAACAATTTGAGGTATTAATAATTGCCTTTCATCATTGATCAAAATATGATCTGCAAACTTCTTCTTCTGCTCATCACTTAACTGGCGTTGCATTCTTAATTGAATATCTTCAGTACTAATTCCGTCTCTGGCTTTTACCCTGCTGATTCTAGTTTCTATTGGTGATAATAATAATATCGACTGATTGCACATCTTATAAGCTTCACTTTCATATAAAAGAGCTGCTTCCTTGATCACATAAGGAGACTCTACATGATCTAAAACCCAATTATCAAAGGCTCTAAAAACTGCAGGATGTACAAGAGAATTCAATTTCTCAAGTTCTTGCTTATCATTAAAAACAATCGCTGAAATATAATTGCGGTTTAGTTCCCCTTTTTTGGAATATGATTTTTCGCCGAATGCCTCAAGAATGGCTGATTTTAAAATAGGATCAGTATGCATTATGGATTTAGCCATATCATCAGCATAAAAAACCGGAACACCCAATAGTTCGAAGACTTTACAAACTGTTGTTTTACCACTACCTATCCCACCTGTTATACCAATCTTCAACATCACTTTTGGATTATAAAATCTAAGGTCTGTGGTTCAATTTTTAAAATTTTGGAAAACTCAGGAAACCTAATTACTCTAACTGGCAACTGGGTATATTCCTTTTCCTTCCAATTATTTAGGTCAACAAATAATTCAAAATCACTTTTGTCTGTTTCCGGATAGTTGCTCAATGCAGTAAGAAAAGTTACTTTCACCTTTTCGGGCAGTAATTTTACATTCCGGAATTCTCTATTATTTAGAACCTTAACAGGTACTTCAATAACTTTTTCGGTAAACTCATCAATAGTTAAGTTAAGATCAACAATCCCAGGTTGTAT